>CAPNAQ010000126.1 GCA_948663505.1 uncultured Clostridia bacterium
ATATATTAGGAATTTTATTAAATTTAAGATACAAATTATTATATAGTAATTTTAAGTTTAACACTATAACAGATTGAATGGTATAGTAATAGGTTAACTAAAAAGCAGAAAATTTTTTATATTTTTAAAAAAATGTAAAAAAAAGAAGGAAAAAATTTTTTTATGGAGAATAATTAAATAGTTAGTACATAAGAATAAACTAATATGTACAAAACAAACTAAAAATAAACTTAAGGAAGGGAGTGCACAAAATGCAAATTACAGATGTACGTGTAAGAAAAGTTAATTCAGAGAACAGAATGAAAGCTGTTGCTTCTGTAACATTCGATAACGAATTTGCAATTCATGACATAAAAGTTATCGAAAGTCAAAATGGATTATTTATAGCTATGCCTAGCAGAAAAACACCAAACGGTGAATTCAAAGATATAGCTCATCCAATTAATGCTGAAACAAGAGAGAAAATTCAAAAAGCTATATTAGAAGCTTATGAAGCACCAGAAACAGAAGGATCAGCAGAATAATTATAAAAAACAAAAAGCACATTAGTGCTTTTTTTGTTTGATATAATTAGTTTTTATTAATTTGTAAAACTTTTAAATCCACTCACCATATTTTTTAATATAAATCTTTTTAGCGAATAGAGCCACAAAGCAATACAAAATAGGAACGCCAATAATAATAGTTAAATAACTAATTGGATTAGAAACCAAGCCAATAAAATGTCCTAAAGAAGTATAAGGAACAATTATAGCAATAATGCTCAAGATAATAGAAGATAAATAAACAAACTTATGAGCATTACTTTGTATAAAAGGAACTTTTGCAGTTCTAATAATATGCATTCCAATTAAGTTAGAAACTACACCATAAGAGAACCAAATAGTTTGAAAAGTTGCAGCATCCCTAATATTAAATAAAAACCAAATAGATGCAAAAACTATCATATCAAAAGTTGAACTTAGAGGACCCATGAAAAGCATGAAATTTTTTAAACTTTTAATATCCCAAATTTTAGGATCTTTTAAATACTCTGTATCAACATTATCAAAAGGAAGAGTTAATTGTCCAAAATCATAGAGTAAGCTTTGAACAAGTAATTGAATAGGTGTTATAGGTAAAAATGGTAATAAAACACTTGCAATTATGACAGAGGTAACTTCACCAAAATTAAAACTTACAGCAAGTTTTATATATTTCATTAAATTAGCAAATGTACGTCTACCGTTCAGTTACGCCATCTAATAACACATTTAAATCTTTTTCTAAAAGAATAATGTCAGCAGATTCTTTTGCAATATCAACAGCTGTATCAACTGAAATTCCAACATCTGAATTTATAAGTGAAGGACTATCATTAATTCCATCACCCATATAACCAACAATATTTCCAGATTCTTTTAAAAGTCTGACAATTCTAGCTTTTTGAATAGGTGATAATTTTGCAAAAATATTAACTTTTCGTAGAATTCTTATAACAGCTTGATCTGATAATTTATCTATATCACTACCCAAAATGATTTTTTTAGAGTTAATATTAACTTTATTGCAAATACATTTTGTAACTTCTGCATTATCACCTGTTAGAACAATAACTCTTATTCCATGATTATTTAACTTTTCTATAGCAATTTTAGCACTTTCTTTTGGAGGATCAAGAAATCCAATAAAGCCCATTAATACCATATTTTTTTCTGAATTTATATCAAAAGACATATCATTATTAATGTCATTTTTTTGGCATACAGCAACTACTCTTAAGCCTTCTTTATTTAAATTTTTGCTTATTGTTTTTATATTTTCTTTAATTTCTCTTGTTAGTTTAGAAACCTCACCTTTATAATCAACTAAAGTGCAGATATTTAAAATTTCCTCAACAGCACCTTTAGTAATCATTTGTTTTTTTCCATTTTCATCTGATACAATAACGGACAAACGTCTACGTGAAAAATCAAAAGGTATTTCATCTATTTTAGTATATTTAGATGATATTATATCTACTTTGTTTTCAATACCACGAGCAATTACAGCTTCATCTATATTACCTTTAAGCCCTGTTTGAAAATATGAATTTAAATAAGCATGTTTTAATACTCTTATATCTTCATCGCCATTAATATCAAGGTATTTTTCAAGTACAATTTTATCTTCTGTTAAGGTTCCTGTTTTGTCAGTACATAAAATATTCATTGCACCAAAACTTTGGATTGAATCTAATGATTTTACAATAGTTTTTTTCTTTGACATCCTAACAGCACCCTTAGATAAGCTTGATGATAATATTACAGGTAGAAGAAGAGGCGTAATACCAATTGCAATTGCAACTGCAAATGTAAAGGCTGTAAGTGTTTCATGTTTCCAAGATGTTAATACAAATACAATAGGTATCATAACTAGCATAAATTTGATTAATAATTTACTTATATTTTTAACACCTTTTTGAAATGATGTTTGTGGTTTTCCTGTTGTAAGTGTATGGGCTATTTTACCAAAATAAGTATCATCTGCAATTTTAATAACAACACCTTTTGCAGTACCACTAATTACATTAGTTCCCATAAAACATATGGTATCTAAATCTGTTACTGAATTTATATTTTCAATTTTTAATTCAGAGTTACTTGATTTTTTGACTGCTTCAGATTCACCAGTTAAAGAGGATTGTCCAACATAGAGATCTTTTGATTCTATTATTCTTAAATCAGCAGGAATCATACTTCCACTTGATAAATTTATAATATCTCCTATAGTTATATTTTTTATTGGAATTTTGATTTCTTTTCCATCTCTTAATACATGTGATGTTGTTGCAACTAACTCTTTTAACTTCTCAGCAGCCTTGTTTGAACGGAATTCTTCAAAAAATTCTAATAGTGTACTTGCTATAACTAACACTAAAATTACTATTATGTTAGCATAACTTGGTTGTTCAGGAATTATAACATCAGTATATATTAATACTAATGTTATTCCTAATAAAATACTATTAAATGGTGAAAATAGACTTCCAATTAAATAGTTGTACCATTTTTTTGGTTTTGTTTGACTTATTTCATTAAAACCATTTTTACTGAGTAATTCGTCAGCTATTTCTGTTGACAGTCCTTTGTTTATATTTATATTATTTTTTTCTATAAAATCATTTTTTGGTAATATACATTGTGTTCCATATATTTCTTTTATGTTGATTTCTTCTTTTATATTTGACATTTTTATCTCCTAAAAAATATATTTTTTGTTAGTATATCCAGTTTTGGTTATATAATACTTGCTTTTGATATAACATTACACATATTAAAAAATTCTAAAAAAATATAACGAGCCGCTTTCATCTTCTTGCCCTTAAACCAAAGGCAACATGACAACTTCCTAATTATATTTTTTAAGAATTTCTAAATATCTTTCATTTACACTCAATACTGCATAAATATTTATATATTAACAATTTCAGTATATAATAAAATAAAAACTATTAACTTGTAACTATATCAGGTAATTAAGTATTTAAGACACCAATTTTTGTAAAATTTGAACAGCATTAGAAGCAGCACCTTTTCTTAAGTTATCACTAACCACCCATAAATTAACACCATATGGAACACTATCATCACGTCTAATTCTACCAACAAAAACATCATCATAACCATTTGCTCTAGTTGCAATTGGATAATGATTTTTTTCAACATCATCAATGACAGTAATTCCTAAAGAATTTTGTAATAACATTTTAAGTTCATATAAATCGAAATTCCTTTCAAATTCAACATTTATAGATTCACTATGACAATTTTTAACAGGAACTCTAACAGCAGTAGCTGTTATAGGTAAATCAGGTCTATCAAGAATTTTTCTAGTTTCATTAATCATTTTATATTCTTCTTTTGTATAACCATCTGAAAGAAATGTGTCTATATGAGGTAAACAGTTATTAAAGATAGGATGAGGAAATTTTTTTGGTGGAATTCCATTTATTCCATTTTCTAAGTCTTCAATTCCAGCTCTTCCTGCACCTGATACGGCTTGATATGTTGAATATACAACTCTTTTTATTTTATATTTAGTGTCTAATGGTTTTAATGCAACAACTGCTTGAATTGTTGAACAATTTGGATTTGCTATTATTCCATTATTTTCATAGATTTTTCTTGGATTTACTTCAGGTACTACTAATGGTACTTTTGGATCCATCCTGTAAATACTACTGTTATCAATTGCTATACATCCTGATTTTACAGCTAGTGGTATGAATTTTTTAGATATTTCACCACCTGCACAAAATATGGCAAAGTCATATTTTGTATTAAATGTTTCTTCTGTTAATTCTTGTATTATGTAGGTTTGATTTAGAAATTTTTCTTTTGTTCCAGCAGATTTTTTGGAAGAGAATAGTGTATATGTGCAATTTCTGAATGATTTTTCTTCTAACACTTTTAAAACTGTTCTACCAACTACTCCTGTTGCTCCTACAATTGCAACTTTGTATCTATTTTGCATTATAACAACCTCCCTTTACAATATAAATTGATATTTAAATTTCGTTTTTTTAAGCTGTATTATTTATAAAATAAAAAAATTGAAACTTAAATTTATTATATTAATTTTTTTGAAATTTGTGATAGTATAAAATTCTTGCTTTTTTCTATCTAATATTGTAAAATATAAACACATAAAAATAGTGAAGATTATTGAAATTTTAAATTAATATAGTAAAGCAATGTGGAGGTGTAGAATGAAAAAGTTACCATATGGAATAAGCAATTATGAAGAATTAGTAAGAGATGGA
>CAPNAQ010000127.1 GCA_948663505.1 uncultured Clostridia bacterium
CTTATCTATTGAATGTGAGTACAAGATAATAAATGGTCTAATATAATTTATCATGATTAGGCTAGTAAAAGTAACTTTTAATAAAAAATGTGATATGGAAGATTAAAAAATGAAAAAAAATAGTAAGGATTTTGATATTATAGATTTCTCTCAAATCTCTCCACAGAAATTTGAGGATTTAGCGTTGGCTTATATAAATATAATATTTACAGAAAAAGACACAGAAATATTGCCAACACGTTATGCAAAGGATGGCGGAAAAGATATTATTATTACCCATATTAGTAAAATTACAAACTTTCGTGCATGGGTAGAATGTAAGAATCATAAACGTAATTTAGGGTTGTCTGAAATCGGAAAAAACATAGTATTAGTAATTTCAAAACGAATAAATAAATTGATATATATATCTGCATCTTCAATAACCGAAACTGCACAGGCTGAAATTCTTAATGTCGGTGAAAAAAATAATTTTGAAGTTCTATTTTTAGACGGTGACAATTATAAAAGAGAACTTTCAAAATATCCTACCTTACTTAATGATTATTTTACTCTTAGAAACCAGCATATATTTGTACAAGAATCTGATGTTAAGGTAACTTCTTTCATATCAGAATTTGAAAAGGGGGTTGATATCGTTCCAGATTCGGCATCATTTTTTTATCTTGAACGTGGGAATACATTCTATTTAAATTTTATTATTAAAAATCATACTGAATATAATATGGAAAATGTATGTATAAAAGCTATCGATGATTATGAAGATTTATTTGTGGTTGAACCATCGAAAGACATATCAACGATAAGCATGATGAGCGATTTTGGAATACATTTTTTTTGCGTTTATCGAGGAATTAACAAAAAACAAAAAATGCCCGATTATGAAATTACATATTTGCATAATGGTGAAACAAAACATGAGATTATACATAATATATCTATATCACTAGAAAATATAGTTAGAATTCCATTGACCGGGAAAAAAGTTAATGAATTTATTGGTATTCAATGGTCTGAAATTATAGATTTAATAAAGCGAAGTTATTGTCAAATACTTATGATACATGGGAAATCAGGAACAGGAAAAACCCGACTTGTTGAAGAAATCATTTCCATATCCAAGCAAAATAATTTTTCAACTAAATTTTTTGACTGTAAAAATAAAAATGGTGCAACTATTTTGAAAAATATTTTATCGTTTATTTTAGAGGTTCCATTTGATAGTAATTCTCTTCAATATTCAAAGGAGGATATTAAGCAAATTATTGAAAATGAATATGGAAAGCAGGAATACACAGACTATCTGTATGAGTTATTTACTAATAATAAATTAAACGAAGATGCTATATTTTACATTACTCGTTTGCTGACACATTTCGTTGAAAATCCAAGGTTTGAAAATCCACATATATTATTTATTGATAATATTCAAGAATGCGAGGAATATATAATTAGTATATTTACAGAACTTATTGATAAAATGCAATATTTTTCATCTGCTTTTGCAATTGTATTTTCTGCTAATACAGAAGTAGCTATATCATCATTTACCGAAATTAATGTCTTTATAGATTATTTAATTAGTGTGGGAAATAATATTCCATCATATTGCCATCTATTTGAAGTAGAAAATTTTGATACCACAGATGCATATTTATTTTTAAATAACTTACTTGGCAATATTGATGATGAAGATCCAATTATTGAACAATTTATTCAAAAGTCTGGAACCCGACCTTTTGAAATGCTAATGCTTTATGAATACTTAGCTGAAAATAAAATTTTAATTAAAGGAAAGCAACTTAGTATTCCAAGTATTGATAAATACAAGGAATTTTTAGAGTGCGTTCCACCCAAAATTAATAGATTGTTATCAGACAGGATTAAGATATTGGAAAAGAATCTCTCACAAAACATTTGGGAAGAATGTATAAAAATAATTAAATGCATTGTATTCTTCTATAATAAATTGCCCTCAATATTTGTAGATGTAATTTTGCAAACAATGACTGCAAAAACAATACTTTTGGATGGTTTGATTATTAAATATGAAAAGTATTCAAATAATTTGGAGTTTTACCATGATACATTATATCGATATTTTCTGAAGAATCCTAAATATAATGATATAGACGGTCTTGGGTTGGTCATTTTAAAGTGGATAGGTGAAAATCCTGAATATGAACTGGAAAGCCGTGAGAAAATAATATTTTATTGTTATCTAAAAACAGGACAATTTTCAAAAGCTACTGAGATAGGTCTAAATTTAATGTATTCCTATTTTGAAGCCTTTGATTTTAAATCTGCATATGAAATAAGCAGTAAACTCTATGAATTGAATAGTGTAAAACGTAATTCTTTAGGATATTTTAGACTTTGTTATATTTATGCAATGAGTTCATGGGAAACAGTAGATGCATATAAGACTTTAGAAATATATAATGAAATTCATGAATTACTTGATGATATTATTGAAGAAATACCAATAGCCGAGTTGTGTATGTACTATAGGGAATACATAAATGCCAATAGTCATGCAGGTCTTTTTTTGAATAATAAAGAAATTTTGGATGAATTTCAAAGCATACCTAATATTCCGATAGAATATCAGTTTGTTATTCATAATCGCTATACAGTTTTTTACATGCGAACAAATAATTTTTATCTGGCAAAAGAGCATGGTGATAATGCATATAAAATTGCCACCGAATTAAATAATAATTTTCTTATTAGTACAGCTTGTTCTGACATTGCTTTTAATTACCTATATAACAAAAAAGACTATGAAAATGCAAAAATGTATTTTGAAAAGGCTATAGATTATTATTCTAATTGTGAAGATAGGACATATTTTCGGATTTTAGAAATTCATAATCAAAAGGCATTAGTATATCTTTTTGAGAAAGAATACAAAAAAGCAATTAAAGAATTAAATAAATCAATTAGTAAAAGCAAGCAAAAAAATAATATGTATATGGAAGCAAAAGCACTAAATTATAAAGGTATAGTCCAATCTCATTCCCAAAATTATAAGGAAGCTCTTGCAACATGGAAAACAGCAATACGAATAAATGAAAAATTAGGAAATGTTTCATCTCTGATTTGTATTTATTTGAATATTAGTTCATTATTTCTTTTGCAGGAAAACTATGCAAACGCATATGATGCAGCCAACAAGGCTATATCTTACTTGAATGATAATAGTAACCCTGTTAAATGGAGTTCAAATTTTAATCCATTATTCCACAATTATTTACTATGTTGTATGCAACTTAACTTGGTACAAGAAGTACACACATTATTATCTCAATTTCCGCAATATAAAGATTTTTATGATAATCTATCTCAAATTTTTAATGTTAATGAATTTTTAATAAATGAATCCATGAATTATTTTGGGATAAATGGGTACAGTTTTCTATAGAAAGAATAGACTGCCAAAATTAAAATACTATTTTGGCAGTCTAAAATATTCTTATTGCTTTATTTATCTAATTATGTGGAATAAATTTTAAATAACATTGGTTACAAATTGAATATTTCCATTTATGTCGATTGTAATATCTTTTTTACACGCTCTGGTTTTAAACCAAAAATAGTTATTTGAAACACACAAAAAATTATCTGATAAGAAAATAAATGGAATATTATAATGAACCAAATTATTATTAATAAAATCCATAAAAGAAACACCCGAAAAATCATAATACTGTTTAAAATTGTATACTTGAATTATTTTAGTGCTTAAACTTTTTTGGATTATTTCTATGTAATCATTAAGTGCAAGTGATTTACACAAATTAATTACCAAATAGCGGTCTGAAATGTCATGTGCAGCGGAGAAACGTTTGTACAATTGTTCAATTTTGTATATACCATCGGGAAGGTCATTTCCCCATTTCTTAAAAAACAATGCTTTAGTATCATTAATGGAAATACGTCGCATGGTGCCAGCAACACCACCTTTATGATAAACTAAAGATTTATATGCTGTTACTAATTGATATCCTTGTTTTTTTATAGAGTAAGTTAAATCTAAATCACCATCCGAATTGAAAAATAACTCATCAAATCCATTTACTTTATTAAATATTTCTTTGGGAATCATAATACATGCAGAAGATAAGAAGTCAAAGCACTCATAGTCTTTCGTTATTTCACTAATTTTTGAACCTCGTAATATCTTCAGCATATCGACTTGATGAATTGCAACACCAGTCATATGAATCTTGCTTGTATTCATGTTTAAAATTGTTGCGGATACAGCACCAGTATTTGGTATGCTCTTATAAATTTGATACAAATTTTCTAACCAATTATCAGTTACAAATATATCACAATCCATGAAAACCAAATATTTACCCATAGCAATTTTAGCTCCATTATTACATGCTGCGGGATGTCCCATATTAGTTTCATGATTTATAACTTTTATAGACGAAAACTCTTGTAATTTTTTTTCTAACCTAACATCAGGATTGTCATTAACAACAATAACTTCGTAAGAATAGTTTGTAGAGTTTAATGTTTTATATAATTGATATAAACAGTTTTTTAATATATTAAGTCCTGAGTAGTAAGATATGATAATAGATACATCCATGTTGTTCCTCCTAACAAAATGCACATTCGTAAATGTTTGACAAAATATTTTTGTCCAATACTACTGATAATACAGGTTTACCCATTATATTTACATTCCATTTCCAACGGATAAC
>CAPNAQ010000128.1 GCA_948663505.1 uncultured Clostridia bacterium
TTTACTAAAAATGAAAACTAAATAACTTTTTATTTATTGGTTTGATTTTTGCCCTGTAAATTCTGGAAAAATTTATAGGGCAGGATAAGGAAAGCAGAGGCTTTCCTACGAACATTTAGAAAGACAAGCTTTCTAATACTCTGTTAAGAATAGAAAAGTGCGGAGAATATGCAGAGTGCATACATTTCAGTGTATTTTTTTCTAAAAATGATTGATAAATTGCAATTTTGAAGATATAATAAAAATAATTTTAAAATAAAGGAGATATTGTAAGTATGAAAATTTATTTAATAAGACATAGCGAGTCTATAGACGATATAGAAAATTGTTATGGAGGAATTGCAGATTTTGATTTGACTGAAAATGGAAAAGATAAAGTAAAAGAAAGTAGAAAAGTAATAGAAAAATATGGAATAGAAAAAATATATACAAGTCCATATAAAAGAGCACACCAAACAGCACAAATACTTAATGAAAACATGAAAGTAGAGATAAAAGTTATTGATGATATAAGAGAATTAAATTCTCATGGTATTAGGTCTGGTGTAAATAAAGAACTTGCTAAAAGTATATTTTCTTATGTATTTAAAAAAGAAGAATATAAAAATACAGGATATTATTTAGGTAAAACATTTTTGGGCGGAGAAAATATTGAAGAATTTGATAAAAGAGTAAAAGAAGCAATTGATTTTATAATAATAGATAGTCAAGGATTAGATTCAATTGCAATAGTAACACATGGTGGAGTTCATAGAAGTATATTTAAAAATATATTAAACATAAATAAAAAAATAGATGAAATAGATGATGTAGCAACCACAATATTAGAGTATAACAATGGTAAATTTGGAATCATAGACACTAAAGGAATAAAATTTGGGGAAGATATAAAATAGAAATATAGTAAAGTACAGAATATGTGTTAATATGAAATTATATATGTGAAGGAGAAAAAATGATGTCTGAAATGAATAATGAATTAGAAGTTATTAGGCAATATAAAGATGAGAGTAAATTTAAAAAAGACAAAATTTTCATGATAGATATAGCACAAATAGATATGGTTTTAGAAATTGGATGTTTGATAAATATAAAATATTTGAAGGGTGCAAAATATTAGAATTAGGTTGTGGAAATGATATAATTTGGGATGAGAAATATACTGAACTACCTCTAAATATCGAGTTAACACTTTCCGATTTTTCGGAAGGTATGTGTAAACTTGTTAGAGAAAAGCACACACAGCATAAAAACGTTCATGTAAAACAAATTGATATTCAAGATATTCCTTATGAAGATGATAGTTTTGATATAGTAATAGCAAATCATATGCTTTATCATGTACCAAATGTCGATAAAGCTATTGAAGAAGTTTATCGTGTCCTAAAAAAAGGTGGAATATTTTATACTTCTACATTAGGAACTAATGGATTTCAAAAATATTTAAATGAAAAATTTAGAGAATTTAATTCTAATATGGATTATTTTAATATAGAAAATTGGACATTTACTTTAAAAAATGGAGAAGAAAAATTGAGTAAAAAGTTCAATAATATTAAAATGTATGAATATAAAGATTCAATAAAATTAACTGATGAAAATGAATTAGTAGAATGGATTTTTACAAGTATTGTTATGCAAGATTTAGATAAAAAACAATTCAATGGATTAGCTGAACATTTTGCTAAATACAAAGATGAAAAAGGAGTATTAAATATTCCAAAACAAATAGGGTGTTTTGTTAGTATGAAATGATATATTATAAATAGTAGGTATTCTGTTATGTAAAAACATCTAACTAAAATCTAACCAAAGTAAAAATAATTTACAAAAAAGTCCAAAAATTTTAAGATATTTATATTACTAAAATTCATCAAAACAACGTTAAAAAACATTATAATTTCAATGCTTTAAAGTTACTCAACATACTCTAAAAAATCTCAAAAGATTTTTAGATGAAAACATGTGGAGTGTTGCTCGGTGCTATATCTAAAAGATACGATACAATAGCCCAGTTTACTGCTTTTGAGGATTTTATTAGTTTTGAGAAAAAAGGCAAAAATAAGATTAAAAGAATAGAAAATCATAAAATTAAGATAACGATAGAAGTTGATATGGTGTGCGGAGTAGTATAATTTGATAATAAAAAATATGAATGTTTGGAGATAAAACTTAAATTTAAAATATGTATTTTATAGAAATATAAGATACATATTTTTTTGAAAAAAATTACTAAAATAACTTGAATAATAAACAAATGTTTGATATAATTATAAAAAATGAAAAATTGGAGATGATAATATTGAGTAATTTACAAGCAGAAGAATATAAAAATTTTGAAAAAATAAAAAAGATTAGAGAAGATGGAACTGAATATTGGAGTGCGAGAGATTTAAGCGAAGTTTTACAATATAAAAAATGGGAAAATTTTGCAAAAGTTATAGATAGGGCAAAACTAGCTTGTAACAATAGTGGATTTGAAATTCAAGACCATTTTCCTGAGGTCAGGAAAATGGTTGAAATAGGCAGTAATACTGTAAGAGAACAATTAAAGAGACTAAAAAATAAGAAGACAAAATTAATGTTGGATGAATAAATTATGTAAATATAAAAATGTAAACAATTGTATTGACAAACATAGCACATTAAGTTAAAATAATAATATAATAAAGTAAAGATTGGAGAAAAGAGAATGATTAATAAAGCTAATTTGAAATTAAATAATTGGCAATTAGTATGGGAAACAATTAAAAATCACCCATACTCATTAATCATGCTATAAATTTTTTATAAAATAGCACAAGTATAGGTGATGAATAATTACTTATACTTGTGTTTTTTTGTATAAATAATATTGAAAGATTTCTCAAATCTATTATTGAATATATAAAAAAACAGAAGTATTAAATAAAAAATGCTTCTGTTTTTTGTTAGGGGGAAGAAATTGAAACAAGAAGATTTTATTAGAAACCACTATAAACTATACTGGCACAAAAAATTTACAAATATGAAAGATGAAAGGAAGAAGATATTATGAATAAAAAACAAAATCCATATAGATTATATTTAACAGAAGAGCAAATGCCAAAGCAATATTATAATTTAAGAGCAGATATGAAAGAGCTACCTGAACCAATGCTGAATCCTATTACAAAAAAGGAAGCTACTGTAGAAGATTTACTACCAGTATTTTGTAAAGAATTAGCAAAACAAGAATTAGATAATGAAACAAGATATATAGATATACCAAAAGAAGTACAAGAGATGTATAGAATATATAGACCATCACCTTTAATTCGTGCCTATAATCTTGAGAAATATTTGGAGACACCAGCTAAAATCTATTATAAATTTGAAGGAAACAATACATCTGGAAGTCACAAATTAAACTCTGCAATAGCACAAGTTTATTATGCAAAAAAAGAGGGAATTACAAGTCTAACAACGGAAACAGGAGCGGGACAATGGGGAACAGCTTTATCAGAGGCATGTAGTTATTTTGATATCCCATTAACTGTGTATATGGTAAAAGGTTCTTATGAACAAAAACCATTTAGAAGAGACATAATAAGAACTTTTGGTGCAAATGTTATACCAAGTCCAAGTAATACAACAAAAGTAGGAAAGGAAATTTTGAAAGAACATCCAAATACAACAGGAAGTTTAGGCTGTGCTATATCAGAAGCAGTTGAAAAAGCAATGACAACACCTAATTCAAAATACGTTTTAGGTTCTGTCTTAAATCAAGTATTATTACATCAATCAATAATAGGTTTAGAATGTGAAACAGCATTTAACTTATTAGAAGAATATCCTGACATAATAATAGGTTGTGCTGGTGGTGGATCAAATTTCGGTGGTTTAATTGCTCCATTTATGAGAGATAAAATTAAAGGAATACATGATCCAAGAATTATTGCAGTAGAACCTGCTTCATGTCCATCCTTAACTCGTGGTAAATATGCATATGACTATTGTGATACGGGAAAAATGACTCCACTTGCTAAAATGTATACACTTGGAAGTGATTTTATTCCATCATCAAATCATGCAGGAGGATTAAGATATCACGGAATGTCACCAATCATTTCAAAGTTATACCATGATGGTTATATAGAAGCAGTATCAATTAAACAAACTGAGGTATTTAAGGCGGCGATCTTATTTGCTAAAAAAGAAACAATATTTCCTGCTCCAGAATCTTCACATGCAATAAAAGCAGCAATAGATGAATCTTTAAAATGTAAGGAGACAGGAGAAGAAAAGACAATTTTATTTGGATTAACTGGGACAGGGTATTTTGATATGGCAGGATATACATCTTATTTAGATAAAACGATGACAGATTATATTCCAACAGATGAGGAATTACAAAAATCGTTTCCTAATATAATGGATTAAATGTAAGTATATTAAAGATAATGAAAAAGGAGTTTAAGTCAATGCAAAATGAAGTATATCAATTATTAAATAAATTACACATTCAATATGATAAAATAGAACATCCGCCACTATTTACTTGTAAAGATAATGAAAAATATAATATAAAATTTGATGCAGTAATATGTAAAAATCTTTTTATAAGAAATAGTAATAAAAGTCAATATTATTTATTTACTGTACCAATAGAAAAGACAATAAATTTAAAATTTTTACAAAGTTTATTAGAAGAAACAAGATTAAGTTTTGGTGATGAAAATATACT
>CAPNAQ010000129.1 GCA_948663505.1 uncultured Clostridia bacterium
TAAGATATTTAATTATTTTAACAGAACTTAATGGACTATTACTTATATTATACATAACAAAAGATTATATAAAAAATATAATAGTAACTACACTTACAATGGGATTTATATCAACACTTGCATTAGATGCCTATCATCTAATAGATGAAAAAAAGCACTTTTTATCAGCACTGAACCTATCAGTAGGAAATTTGAATTATATTGAAAATCCCTTAACAAATAAGCAATTTAATGAAATTGAATTTGATTATCCAATGGCAAATTTATCTATAAAGTATTTTAATCAAAAAAGTAACTTTGAAATGTACCCAATAAAAGATGATGAAGCAACATTTTCTACACCAGCAGATTATAGCTTTATTACTTATATACCAAGTAGTATTGGAATAAATATAGCAAGATTTTTAGGAGGAAGTATAGCAGATGTTTTTATTGCAGGAAGAATGTTTAATTTGATTGCATTTTCAATAATGTTAATCATAATTTTTAAGCTACTACCATTTAAAAAGAATCTATTTTATGCATTATACACTATTCCATTAGCATTTGCATTAGCAGGGTCATATTCTGTAGATGGAATTACAATTGGATTAGTAGGTATATTTATTGCTTATACATTAAAAATTTATAAAGAAAGATATGACAATATAAAATTGAAACATGTATTAGTTTTATTGTTATTATTTTTGTTAGTTTTGACATGTAAAAATGGATCATATATGGGAATTTGTATATTGGTATGTATTTTGCCAATAATAAAAATAATAAAAGAAAATAAAGTATTTCTAGGAATAATGTCTATTATATTTGTAATAGCTTTTATTATAGGTATAAATCAAGCAAATAAAAATATAAAACAAACTGGAGATGAAAGAGTTTCAAATACAAGTCCTATTTCTCAAATACAATTTTTAATGGAAAATCCAACAAATATAGTAAAAGTATATAGAAATTATTTACGAACATCATTATTTAATTTGAATTGGCAAAAAGGTTATAATTTGCAGGTTTTCTATGGAGATTATTATTCTGTTATAGCATTTTTATTATTTATTTTTATTGTTTATATTTCAATAACAGATAATTCGTATAATTTTAAATATAAAGAAAAGTTTTTTATGTGTTTATCTTTTTTTGCTACTTTTTTTATGACTACTTTTATTTTATATTTGGCATATACTCCTGTTGGCTCTTTGAATATTAATGGATATCAACCTAGATATTTGATTTCTATTTTGCCTTTAGTTTTGTCTTGTTTTAGTAGTAAAAGAGTTATTAATATAGATTTTGAAAATAAACCATATAATGGAATTTGTATGGTAAGTGCTTTTTTTATTATTGCTGATACTTTATGTCTGATTACTATTTAAATGTCCATTTTTGCCAATGTCCATTGGGGACGTTTCCTTTTGGACATTAAAAAAACAGACACTCATCTTTGTACTGAACCCAAAAAATTGGACATTTTTTGATTAGGTACTAGGCAACTTAGGAATGAACTCTGTATTGTACAGGGCTCATTCCTTTTAATTTGCCTTTAATCCTTTTATTATTATAATAATCTATATATTCTATTATATCTTTTTCTAATTCTTCTATTGTTTTATATTTTTTCATATAAAACAATTCTGATTTCAATAATCCAAAGAAATTTTCAGCTAATGAATTATCTAAACAATTTCCTTTTCTTGACATACTTTGTTTAATTCCTTTTTCTTTTAATAAGTGTTGATATTGTTTCATTTGATATTGCCATCCTTGATCTGAATGTAAAATTAGATTAGTATTATTAGGTATTTTGGTAAATGCTTTTTCTAGCATATCAACCACTTGTGCAAACACAGGATGTCTTGATACATTAAAACTAATTACCTCTCCATTAAATAAATCTACTATTGGCCATAAATAAAGATTTTCATTATGTACTTTAAATTCTGTAACATCTGTAACCCATTTCTCGTTTGGTTTTTCCGCTTTAAATTCACGATTTAAAAGATTTTCACATATTTTTGCTACTTCACCTTTGTATGATTTATATTTTTGGACTCTAACAAAACATTGTAATCCTAATTCTTTTATGAGTTTTGACACTGTTTTATAATTTATATCGAATCCTCTATTATGAAGTTCCATGGTCATTCTTTTATATCCATATCTTCCTTTATTTTCATGATAAATAGCTGTAATTTCTTCTTTTATTTCTTTATATTTATCTGGTTCTTTCATTCTATTTAATTGATAATAAAATGTACTTCTTGTTACTTCTGCATATTTTAACAAAGCCTCTAATTTAAATTCATTTGAATATTTCTCCATAAAAATGAACCCTCCTTATTAAACTTTTTTGTCTAATAATTTGGGTTCACTTCACTTTAGTAAGGATAATGACAAGGACAAAAATAAAAGTTCTCGTCACCTAATTTGTTTTGAAGTTCAGCAGCTCTTTCCAAAATTTTTATAGATTTTGGAGTAAGCGTTAAAATAGTTCCGTTTTTAGTTACTAGATTTTTATCTAATAACATTTTTAAAGTGTAGTCTGGAGACTCCGGGAAATCTTCTTCTGAAAAGATTTCTGGAATTTTAGAGTTTGGCTCTTCTTCAATTTTGGTATAAATTGAAGAGAGCAAATATCTCATTAAATCTCCGTCTACTCCCTCTTCTTTGGCTGCTGGAAACAATGTGAATCCACAGCCTCTTAGCCGAACATCTTTCATAGTTAAATTCATGTTAAATCCTCCTAATTTTTATGATATTATAAGTATATCACAGTTTTATGTAAATTTCAATATTTTTGATAAAAAATCTAATTACAAAAATTTTTTTAAACTCTTGTTAAATAATATACATTATGATATTATCTTAACAATGGGAGGAAAACAAAATGAAAATCTTAGTTACTGGAGCAAATGGGATGCTTGCAAAAGAAGTAAAAGAAAAATTTAAAAAAGAAAATGAAATAATAGGAACAGACAAAGAAGAATTAGATATAACAGACCAAAAAGCAGTATCTGAATATGTAAAAACAATAAAACCTGAATATATAATAAATTGTGCAGCATATACAGCAGTTGACAAAGCAGAAGAAAACTATGAGATAGCAGATAAAATAAATGGAGAAGGAGTAGTAAACTTAGCAAAAGCAGCAAAAGAAGTAGGATCAAAATTAGTACACATTTCAACAGACTATGTATTTAGAGGTGATTTAGATATTACTAAAGAATATAAAGAAGAAGACGAAACAGATCCTATAACAGTATATGGAAAAACCAAATTACGAGGAGAACAAGGAATACAGCAAAATATGGATGAATATTATATATTTAGAACAGCATGGTTATATGGAATAGGAGGAAACAACTTTGTAAAAACAATGACAAAGTTAGGAACTTCAAGGGATGAAATAAATGTTGTAGCAGATCAACATGGAAGTCCTACATATGCAAAAGATTTAAGTGATATAATATACCAAGCAATACAAAAGAAAATACCATATGGAGTATATCATGCAACAAATCAAGGTTATACAACATGGTATGAATTTACAAGAGAAATATTGAAAGAACAGAGAATTGAATGTAAGGTAAATCCTGTAACAACAGAAGAATATATAAATATGATGAAAATTACACAAGCAAAAAGACCATATAACTCACAATTATCAAAAAATAAATTATTAGAACAAGGTATTAAAATACCTGACTGGAAAGATGGGTTAAGAAGATATATAAAAGAGGTTAAAAATTAGATAAAATGTCATAACAAGGAGTAGAAAAATGAAGAATAGAAAAGGAATAATATTGGCAGGGGGAAGTGGAACAAGATTATATCCATTAACACAAGCTATATCAAAACAAATAATGCCAGTATATGATAAACCAATGATATACTATCCATTATCAGTATTAATGGAAGCAAAAATTAAAGAAATACTAATAATATCGACACCAAGAGATCTTAAGGTATTTAAAGAACTATTAGGAGATGGATCACAATGGGGTATGCAATTTGAATATAAAATCCAAGAAAAACCAAATGGATTGGCAGAAGCATTTATTATTGGTGAAGAATTTATAGGAAAAGACAATGTTGCGATGATACTTGGAGACAATATGTTTTATGGATCACACTTACCAAAATTATTAAAAAGGGCAAATGAAAGAGAAAATGAAGCAACAATATTTGGATATCAAGTAAAAGACCCAAGAGCATATGGAGTTGTAGAAATAGATGAAACAGGAAAAGCAGTATCAATAGAAGAAAAGCCAGAAAAGCCAAAATCAAATTATGCAGTTCCAGGATTATATTTTTATACAAATGATGTAATAGATATTGCCAAAAGTGTAAAACCATCTGCAAGAGGAGAATTAGAAATAACAGCTGTAAATGAAGAATATATGAAAAGAAATAAATTATATGTTGAAACATTTGGAAGAGGCATGACTTGGTTTGATACAGGAACACATGATGCACTATTAGAGACAGCAAGCTTTGTACAAACAATAGAAAAAAGACAAGGCATGCAAGTATGTTGTCCAGAAGAAATTGCTTATTTAAATAAATGGATTACATCAGAGCAATTAATACAATTAGCTGAAAAATATATGAAAACTGAATATGGCAAATATTTAAAAGACATTGTAAAAATGTAACAATATTAATTTTTATAATATTTATTACAATAATAATATTTGACTTTAGATATAA
>CAPNAQ010000130.1 GCA_948663505.1 uncultured Clostridia bacterium
AAGGATATTCATATTTAATGTATGATAAAATTAATAAAAAATAAATTAGGGACTGCAATTAGCAGTTCTTAATTTATTTTTATATATCCATAAATAACCATTGATTAGTATACATAAAATATATATAATGATTATAAGAGGTGAGTATATGAGGATGGTAAAATGCTATGGAGAACGACTTATATTAAAAGAAATGAAAAAAAGTTACAATTTTTTTATTAAAGAAGCAAATAATAATAAAGATAGTCTAGGATATGGTCTTATAAGAGATAAAACAATTATAGCAAATAAAATAGCAAGTATAGCATCTGTTGGTTATGGATTAGCAGGATTAATTATAGGTGTAGAGCATAAATGGATTAGTTATAAAAAAGCATATGATAGAGCTAATAAAACATTAGACACATTTATAAATAATGTAGAAGGTAAAAATGGCTTTTATTATCATTTTGTAAATATTGAAAATGGTAAAAGAGAATGGGATTGTGAAATTTCAATAATTGATACTGCTATATTCTTATGTGGTGCTATTGTAGTAGGAGAATATTTTAAAGGAGAAGTAAAAGAAAAAGCAGAAATATTATATAGGAAAGTTAATTGGGAATGGTATAGAAATAAAGACACAAATTATTTTTATATGGGATATACCCCTGAAAATGGATTTTTTGGTAGTTGGGATATAAACCAGAGGAAGGCTTTTGGGGACATTGGGATATGTATGCTGAACAACTAATGACATATGTTTTAGGTGTAGCTTCTCCAACATTTCCGATAGATAAAAAAATGTATTATGACTTTGAAAGAAAAAAGGGAGAATATAAAAATATAAAAGATATAATATATACATATTGTGGAACTTTATTTACATATCAATTTTCGCATGCATGGATTGATTTTAAAAACTTAAAAGATGAAAATGGCATTGACTGGTTTGAAAATTCAATTAAAGCTACAAATGCTAATAGACAATATTGTATAGATAATAAAGATAAATTTAAAACATATAATGAAAATTCATGGGGATTAACATCTTGTTTATCTCCTAAAGGATATATTAGTCCACGGAGCAAAACCTAGTATTATTGATTTAGAAAATGAAGGAACAGTATCCCCATGTGGTGCAATAGGTTCAATAGTATTTACTCCAAAAGAAAGCATAAAAGCAATGGAGAATTATTATAATAATTTTCCTAAATTGTGGGGCAAATATGGATTTAAAGATGGATATAATTTAGAAGGTATAAAACCATGGTATGCAAAAGAATATATAGGAATTGATAAAGGAATTTCAATGTTAATGATAGAAAATTATTTATCACAAACAATATGGAAATATTTTATGAAAAATGAGTATGTAAAAAAAGGGTTAAAGCTAATAGGTTTTACAAATAAAGAGGAGAAAAGTTTGAAAAAAAACTAAAATTTTGGCGTTGCCAGGTGGCGAACTTCATTACTATTTTGAAAGGAATGATTTTAAATATGAAAAATGAAAAATTATATGAATTATTAAAGCAGATGACATTAGAAGAAAAGATAGGACAACTTTTTCAAGTTGCAGGAGGAGTGTTCCTAATGGATAAAGTTGATATTTCAACAGGACCATTAAAAAATTTAGGTATTTCAAATGAAATGTTATATAATGTTGGTTCAATATTGAATATAATGGGAACAGAAAAGGTAAGAAAAGTACAAGAAGAGTATTTATCTAAAAGTAGATTAAAAATACCATTATTATTTATGGCAGATATTATAAATGGATATAAAACTGTTTTGCCTATTCCTATTGCACAAGGGTGTTCATGGGACAGTAAGGTTGTATATGATTGTACAAAATTATCTGCAGAAGAATCAAAAGTAGCACGGAGCAGATGTTAATTTTTCTCCAATGGTAGATTTAGTAAGAGATCCAAGATGGGGGAGAGTAATGGAATCAATAGGAGGAGAAGATCCATATTTAGGACAGGTATTTGCAAAATCTATGATTAAGGCTCATGAAGAAGAAGGAATAATATCATGTGTTAAGCATTTTGCAGCATATGGAGCTGTAGAAGCAGGAAGGGATTATAATACAGTTGATATGTCACAAAGAGAATTTAGACAATATTATATGCCAGCATATAAAGAAGCAATTGATAGTGGTGCTGAAATGGTAATGACATCATTTAATATAGTAAATGGAATTCCAGCTACAGTAAACAAATGGTTATTAAGAGATTTATTACGAAAAGAATTTGAGTTTAAAGGTATAGTAATTTCAGATTATTCGGCAATAGAAGAAACAATTGAACATGGAGTTTCAAAAGATAAAAAAGACGCAGCATATAAAGCAATTACTGCTGGAGTAGATATTGATATGATGTCTAATACATATTCAAACAATTTGAAACAATTAGTAGAAGAAAAAATGATCTCAGAAGAAATAATTGATGAAGCGGTTTTAAGAATTCTAAAGTTAAAAAATAAATTAGGCTTGTTTGAGAATCCATATAAAAACTTGGATAGTGATATGGAAAAGAGAATTTTATTAAGTGAAGAAAATTTAAAAAAAGCAAGAGAATTAACAGCAAAGACATTTGTATTATTAAAAAATGAAAATAATGTATTACCATTAAATAAAAAAGAAAAAGTCGCATTAATTGGACCATATGCAGATAATATTGAAATATTAGGTTCATGGTCAATGTTTTCAGATAAATCAAAGATTACAACATTAAAAGAAGCATTTGAAAATAAAATAGGTAGAGAAAATGTAAGTTATGCAAAAGGGAGTGAAATTTTAGAGGAAAAAGAAATAAATCAGATTTTACAAGCAGATGGAAGAAATATAGTTCATATAGAAAACGAAGAGGAAATGTTAGAAAGTTATATAAAAGAAGCAATAGAAGTAGCGAAACAAGCTGATACTATTGTGTTAACAATAGGAGAATATTATAGACAAAGTGGGGAAGCTTGCTCAAGATCTAATATTGAAATTCCTAATATACAAAAAAGATTATTAAAGGAACTTTCTAAATTAAATAAGAAAATAGTAGCTGTTATATTTAATGGTAGACCAATAATTTTAAAAGATATTGCTGAACGTGTTGATAGTATATTAGAAGTCTGGCTACCAGGAACAGAAGGAGCAAATGCAATTGCAGATGTATTATTTGGAGATGTTAATCCAACTGGTAAATTAACAATGAGCTTTCCTCAAGTTACAGGACAATGTCCAATTTATTACAATCATTATAATACAGGAAGACCACATAAAAGCAATACTAGATATGTTTCACGTTATCAAGACATTCCAACAGAAAGTTATTATCCTTTTGGTTATGGATTATCATATTCTAAATTTACATATTCTTCTTTGAAATTAAGTAGTAAAACATTAACTGAAGATTCAAAAATAATAGTAAGTGTGAAAATAAAAAATGAGAGTGATGTAGTAGGAGAAGAAGTTGTGCAGCTATATATTCAAGACTTAGTTGCAACAGTTGTAAGACCAGTAAAAGAATTAAAAGCATTTAAAAAAGTATTAATCCAACCAAATGAAGAAAAAGAGGTAACTTTTGAAATTAATGAAGAAATGCTTAAATTTTGGAATGAAAATTTAGAATTTAATTCAGAAGAAGGAGAGTTTAAAGTATTTATTGGTACAAATTCAGAAGATACATTATCTGATATTTTTACATTAACTAAATAATAAATGAATAATAAAGAAACTGAAACTTAAATAAAGGAAGGATGTGTTAAATTTGATTACTAAACAAAAATATAGTATAGGAGTTGACATAGGTGCAAGTCATATATCATGTGGTTTATACAATAGAGATTTAAAAATACTTGATGATAAGTTATATAAATATAATAAAATGAATAAGTCTGAAGAAATATCATGTTCAACAAATAAATTTATAAAAGAAATAATAAATCTAATAGATAAACTAATAATGCAAAATAATATAGACTTAAAAGATGTATCATCAATAGGATTAGGTTGTCCTGGTGGAATTGACAAAAGTGAAGGAATATTTTTTGGTTCAACAAGTCTTAATGTTTGTCAAATTGATTGGAGAAAAGAATTGAAGAAATATAATGTAAATGTTTATGTAGAAAATGATTGTACTTGTGCAGGAATATGTGAACATTTTATGAATAATTGGGAAAAATTTATTATGTTTACATTAGGTTCAGGATTGGGTATTTCATATATGATAAAAAATAAATGTATTGATGAGAATGTATGGGATATAGCAGAAATCAATAAGAAAAATGGTGATAAACATGATAAATATATAAAGAGTTTTGAGAGCTTATCAAAAAAATATAATAGTGTAAAGAATGAAAATTATGAAAGAGGTGCAATATTTGAATGTATAAAAAAACAAGATAATGAAGCATTGGGAATTTTAAAAGAGTATATTCAAAATTTTATACAAGGTATAATAAAGATAGAAAATAAATATAAGATAGGAAAATATTCTATTGGTGGTGGTATGTCAGAATATAGTGAATTTTTTATAAAAGAAATTCAAAATAAGCTACCTAATATTATAATTAAAGTTGCTAAATATAAAAATGATTCTGGAATAATTGGTGGTGCATTATTAGAACAGTTTTGCTAGCAAAATGTTGAAAAAAAGTATTAATTATG
>CAPNAQ010000131.1 GCA_948663505.1 uncultured Clostridia bacterium
TATAATATATTTAAATGATATTTTGGATTTTTTATTATTATTTTTAACATCTATATTAATTAGTATTAGTCCTGATATAATAGTAAATATAAATGAAAAAAATAATAATACATTGTAATTAATCGTTAATTGCATTATTGTTTTTCCAACAGTTATTCCACCTATAAATATTCCAATATCTCTGCATAAATATTCTATTAACTTTCTTTTAGAATACGATGTATCACTTTTCTCTACACAAACCATTAATGGATATATACTTAATATTATAAATTTTTCTAGTACAATGTCTAATATAATAAGTCCTCTAATTATTGATATGTTTCCATGGTTGTTAAGAAATAACAAAAACATTACTAAAATCTTTATTAACAAAGTTATTGATATAAATTTCTTTATCTCCTTTAATTGTATTTTTGTTGAACATATAAAAATACATATCGCACTCAATAAAGATGCTAGACTTAAAGTAGTACTTATTTGACTTATACTTAAATTATTTGACTGTAGCCATAACTGCCTAAAATTTTCCCATAATCCAATTGATATACTAAAAAGTGCTAACATTATTAGTATTTTGTTTTCATCTTTTATCTTCTTCATTTCTTTATTGTTTCTCTTTCTATATTTTTTACAAAAAAATCATCATCATCTGCAAAATGCATTTCAATATCTAATTTATCTATTTGCTTAAATCCATTTTTTAGGTAGAAATTATGAGCTCCCTTTAATATACTTCCACAAGCTAAATATATTTTATTTATATTAGTCTTTTCTCTAATATAAAATTCTAAAGTATTATATAATTTTCTTCCTATTCCATTTTTTTGATAATTTTCTTTTACATAAAACCTTTTTAAAATCCCATATTGTCTTCTATTTTCTAAAGCAATTGTTCCAATTATTTCTTTTAGTTTAACATCATATGCAATTAAAAATAGTCCATTATTTGTTAAATAATATTCTTTTATATTCATAACATCTGGTCGATCTTTATAAGCTCTTCCAATAAAATTATGCATACATTCACTTATAAAGTTATTTACATCAAATTCAATTTTACATTCATTAAATTTTACTATTTTGCATATTTTTTCATTGGAAATAAATTTATATATTTCTTTCCAATTATTTAATGATGTTATGTTTGTATACTTTTTATTATCATCAGATATTCTAATTGTTTGTATTCCTTCTCTTTCTACATCAACACAATTGTTTAATTGGTCATCTATAAATAAATCAATATTTTCATTTTTACATACTGTTCCTTTTTCTCTAGCATTTACTATTAATTTATCATATTCTATATTATTTTTATCTAACCAATTCTTACTTAAAATATATGGATCATCATGAAACTGGCTATCTCTTGCTGTTATTATAAATATTTTATGTCCTTCTTTTCTTAGTGTATTGATTACTTCTACTGCATTATTTCTAGGTTTTGCTTTATTTGTAATTTCTTCTTGAATATTCTTTAAAAAATATTTAAGTTCGTCATAAGAAAATTGAAATTTTTTTTTATATGTATCTCCATTGTTTTTTATATCTTCAAAAGGATTATCTGCATTTTTTATATTTTTACCTAGTTTAATTGCATATTCATATGCTGCATTGTTTAGTTCTTCTTGAACTTCTGTTATTGTATTATCTATATCTATTCCTATAACCATATTTTTCCTCACTTCGGCATAATATTATCATAAAAATGCATTTATTACAATATTTCCAACTATATTTCCATTTCAATTTCTTTTTCTCTTTCTTCATATTTAATTTGCTTTTCAGCATCTAGAAAAGTATTTGTTTCTTTTTGGAAATCTCTAATTAGATTATCTTCTACACCCATATCAAACCTTTTACAAATCCAATGTATAAATTTATCAATAGTTTCATAAAATTTATCAATAATTTTGTGTAAATGACTATTTTCTTTTTCTAGACTTTTAATTTTACTTTTGTATTTCCATTCAATATCATTTTCTTTTTGCTTGTATTCAGCATTAATTTGTTCCACTTCATTATGTAGATTTTCATTATCTTCCATTATTTTATCTCGTTCTCGTTGATATTTTTCTGCTTTTTCTACAATTCTTGCTTGTCTTGATAATTCTTGTTGTAATATTAAATTATCTTTATATAATTCATTTATCATATTGTCTTTTGGCTTTATAATATCTTCTAGTATCTTTTCGTCCCTCTTTTTTGAAAGTCTATTTACATTTATATCTTCTAAATTAGGAACATCTGGTAACTCTAATTTCATATTCTTTAATACTTCTTTTGTTTGTTTAAAATTAGTTATTTTTTTATATTCTTCAACAGAATAATGTTGTCTGTTAGTTTCTTCTTTTGGCAACCCTCTTTGCAAGTCAAATCCATTTTCTACCATATACTTGTAAAAATCATCTTGTAATTGTCTATAACTATCTTTTGCCTTCCAAAATTCACTACAAGCTAGTTTATCAATAGAATTTCCTTTTTTATCAGTTGTATGAACTACTGGCAAAAAAATTAAGTGCATATGAGGTGTTTGTTCATCTCTATGCACTTTGGCAGATATTATATATTGTTCTCCTAAATGTTTATATTCCGCTACAAATTTATATGCAGTTTCAAAAAATCTTTTTGTTTCTTCTTCGCCTATTCTTTCAAAAAAATCATGATCTGATGTTATTATATATTCACAAGCTATATTACTTACTTTTTTAATTTGTCCTTTAAAATTATATTTCTCTCTTATTCTATCAAATTCTTTTTCATAACTATATTGTGGTGATTTTATTGAATAGTTTAAATATGATTTTTCTTTATCTATATTATCATTTGAATAATTTTTATTTCTTCTTTCATTGTGTCTAAATATTCCTTTCAAATTTTCTCTTTTGTATTTTGTATTTCTTATTATTGCATAACTCATTTTTTCCTCCTTACTCGTGCTAAAAACACATTTAACTTTTTACATTCTTGCTCATTTTACAATTGTGTTGTAACACAACTACAATACTTTTTTAACGCTATTTGCTAAAAGTATTTGTTGTGGCAGGGAAAAATTTATTTTCCCCACACCCCATTTCATAAAAAATACTTACTTGTATTTTTTATGTTTTAGCCAAAATTTGTTTGTTGCAATTTTTGGCTAAAAAAATCAGCTACATAAGTAGTTCATCTACTTTAGTTGCTGATTTTATCTATACAAATGCATCTGCATTTGCATATAATTTAGTAAAGTCAAAGTTTGTATAATCTCTCTGTTCAAAGTTAGCTTTGTTATTCCTTTTTCTTTAATGAACTTACTATTTTTGAAACTCTGTCGGAGGTTACATTCACAATACTTGCTATATATTTATTACTTGCAAAGCAACTTCCTGTTTCATCACTTAAATATAAAATCATTGATAATACTATTTTTTCTTTGTCTGATAATTCTTCATTCAATAAAATATTTGCTGGTATCCATAGACCTTTTATTTTTTGTTTGTTCATATAACTCTCCTTTCTTTCATTTTTAATTTGCTCCACAATCGATTTTGTGACTTTTTTATTTACTTTTAATATGATATTAAGGTCAAAAAAATAAACCCTAAAATTTTGATTATTAAGGTTTATTTAATATGCGAAACATCTTAAATTTTTTTATAAATTTTGTTTCACATTTTTAAATTATTTGTATTTTAATTCATTTTGTTTACACCAGTTAATTGCTATTTCTTTATATTTTTGTTCTTTAAAATCATACCAATATTGAATTATATTTATTTCAAGACAATAATCTTTAAATCTTCTAAAAGCTCCTTTTCCTTGTATTAATTTCTGCAAATTATTTTTTATTTCAAGATTATTTATTGTATCTATAAAATCAACCATCATTTGATATTCATTTATCTCATATTGTGTTGGAAGTATTATTGATTTTTCAAATAATTCTTCTATTTCATCTTCTGATAATTCTTCATATTCTCCTATATTTGATAAAAAGATTTCGTCTTTCTCTGGATTGTAATAACAATCAACAATATTATCTACCAATTCTAGTCCCTCTATTATTTTAGATAGTGTAACCATATTCTACTCCTTCTATTATTTAATCAATAACTTGTCCAATAATAATATAGAATGTTTTTATCAATATCATAAACACCCATTTCGTAACCTGTTGCATTTTCTTTAGTAATATTTTTCTTTTTATTTTCATCGCTCGTTCTACATACCAATTCATAATGATAATAACCATCTTCTATTGAAAACACTTCTTCATTGTATTTAAAATCATTTAATTTATCATCATCTAATTTATTTTTACTCCATTTTGAATTTGTATTTAATGTTCCTATTATTTCTTTTCCTTTATCTTCTGTAAATTTATATGTATAATAGTCAGTACCATCATTTTGTGGCCCACCTCTTACATCATATATTTCTTTTTCTATATACTCTTTCGTTTTTATTCCTAAAATTTCACTATAATCTTTATGTTCATTAAAAATATTATTTTCAAAATAATATAACTTTGCATTCTTCAAATCAAATATAGCATATATACCTTTTTTATAATAATAATACAAATTTTCTCTATCAATTTCAATTGAGTCATATTCTTTAAGTTCATAAAATTCTTTCATTA
>CAPNAQ010000132.1 GCA_948663505.1 uncultured Clostridia bacterium
GTACTATATTATTTATATTATTTCTTATATATTTTCTCTTTTATTTTCCAATTAAAAATATATAAAATCTAATCAAAGGAGGTTACTTAATAGTTTTGAATTTATTTGAACCAATTATAAATAGCTTAGATAATGCTATTCGCAGAAGTAATTTAAAAGATTCTTTTATCGATAATTTTATTCATGATTTACAAAGATATATGATAAGGCAGAACCTTGATTATGATTATAGTAAATTGCCTAAAAATACCATATTTGAAATCGATTATATTGAGGATGGATTTGCTTCTTGTTTAGATACTTCTCAAAAACATTCAGAAAAATATCATATTCCTTCAGAGCTACTTGATGAATCTGCACTAAAGGCCGATTATATTCAATTTGACAGTACAAAATATACAGCTGTTCCTAATCCTTATAAAAATTTAAATTAGTTTTAATAAAAAAATAAGAACATATTTTAAATATGCTCCTATAACTTACCTTATTTGCTCCATCTAAATTTAATTCTTGTAATTGTCTGTCAACTGCTTGTTTATCTTATTTTGTGTAAATTCCTAAAATAAGATTACACTTAGTTCTTGTTAAAGCTACATATAAGTAATTTAATTCCTTATTCCTTTCAGTGTTTTTCTTCAATAAATATTTTAGCATTGAATCATTTACTATAAACATACAATTTTCATTTTCTAATCCTTTAACTTTATCAATTTATTCTACTTTATACTTTGTAATAATATCATTTTGATTTAAAAGATTATAAAATTCATCTTATAGCAAAGTAAAAATGTTGATATTTCAATGTTTTTTTAATTTTATTTTCGTTTTATTTCGTCCACAATTTATTCATTCTTGAATTATGTTTTCATATTCTTTTATCATGTTTATAAGTTTATAATTTTTGTTGCTACTTTTTTAATAAATGTTTGGTCATGTTCTACAAAAACTAATGTTGGCTTATATTTTAAAATAGTATTTTCTATTTGTATTCTTGTTAGTATATCGATATAATTTAAAGGTTCATCCCATACATAAATATTAGCCTGTTCTGATATACTTTTTGCAATTAGAACTTTTCTTTTTTGACCTTCACTCATCTCTGGTATATGTGTATCGAAATCAGACTTTGAAAATCCCATTTTAGATAACATAGCTTTAAAAATACTTTCATCTATTTTATTTTCTTGTGCAAAAGTTTTTAGATTTCCTTTTAAATGTTCTGTACTCTGTGATACATAAGATATTTTTAAATCATTTGCTATTTTAAGTTCTCCATTATATTGTAATTCTTTACCAATAATAAGTTTTAGTATACTTGATTTTCCTATTCCACTCTTTCCTACTATTGCAACTCTATCCCCATTTATTACTTCAAATGAAATTGGACTGAATACTGTTTTTTCATCATATTTTATTTGTAATCTTTTTGCCAAAATTAATAAATTTTTTTTATTCTCTAATGGAACTATTTTTAAATTTTCATTTTTATCTAAATTTTTCAATAAATTTGTTTTTTCATCTATTACTTTTTCAATTTTTTTCTCCATAGACTTTGATTTTTTCATCATTTTAGCAGATTTATGCCCTATATAACCTTTATCTATTGTTGATTCTTTATTATATTTTTTACTCTTTGTCTTTTCAACTTCATTTGACCATTTTGCAATATTTTTAGAAGCAATTTCAAGTCTAGTTATATCTTTTTGTAATTTTTCATTCTGTATTGTTTCAAAATTATCTTGTCGGTCTTTATTTTCTTTCCAAGATGAAAAATTGCCTTGTGTAATTTCAATATTAGTATTATTTATAGAAATTATATGATTTACAGCTTTATCTAAAAAATTTCTATCATGTGATACTAATATAAAACCTTTTTTCTTTCTTAAATAACTAATTAAATTGTTTCTTGTTTCAATATCTAAATGATTTGTAGGCTCATCTATAAGTAAAAAATTATTTCCCTTCAAGAATAAACTTACTAAAAGTATTTTTACTTGTTCTCCACCACTTAATACATTAAAATTTCTATATAGAATTTCAATATCTGTATTAAGTAAATTTAATTCTTTTACAATTTCCCAATCTTCAACATTTGGAGCAATTTCATGTATGACTTCTATAGACATTATTTCTTTGTTTGTTACTTGAAAAGGAAAGTAATCAACATCAACACTTTTTGATATTGTTCCTCTATATTCAAGTATTCCTTGTAATAATTTTAAAAATGTAGTTTTTCCTTTACCATTTCTGCCAATTAGACCTAATTTCCAATCTGTATCTATATTAAATGACACATTTTCAAATATATTATTATAACTTCCATCATATCTAAATGTTAGATTATTTACACTTATTAAAGACATTATTCCTCCCTATAAATTACTATACTAGTAATGCTATCTTATTTACTTTTTCTTTCTAATTTAAAATATTATACCCATATAATTAATACTAGTAAAATAATTCCAATCATAATAAAAGAATAACCCATTGCTTTACTAATTTTCCTAAATGATTTTTCATTTTTTGGTAATGGATGAAATATAGCTGCTCCAACCTCATAGCTCATCTTAGGCATATAATTTCCTATAATTATAAATAATATTCCTAAAATAAAACATATACTTTTACCAACATAAACTGTACTTCCTAATGGAACTTCTATCATAATAATATAAATTAGTACAGTTATAATAGGTATAAACCATTCCATTATTTTTATAATTTTTGGTTTTTCTTCATTTCTCAATTTTTTTACTTTCATTGTAAATACTAAGCATATTGCTTGAACAATAGCCATTATAATTGGTATTCCAAATAATGCAAAATTTTTGGGTGCATAATTATCTGGCTTATCACTTATTGTAAAATGAATTGGCATTTGTTCTGGTAACTTATTATATAATACTATACCTAATATTATTGGTAGCAAACACACAATTATAGTTAAAATTAATGTTTTCTTATTTTTCTTTTCCATCTTTGTTTCCTCCTAATTTATATATCCAAACTAAAACATCTTCAAATACAGAACTATTTAATTCATAAAATATAAAGTTCTTTTGTTTTGTCTCAGTTATCAAATTTGCTTTTTTTAAGTTTGACAAATGATATGATACTGTTGCTCCTGTTAAGTTAAAACTATTTGATATTTCTCCTGCTGTTTTTCTTCCATCTTTTAATAATTCTAATATTTCTCTCCTTATAGGATCACTTATTGCTTTTAATGTTTCTGCCATTCCCAAAATAATCACCCCACTCATATTATTTCGATATATATCTAAATAGATTATATTACTTTATTATTTTAATGTCAATAGCTATTTAGATTTTTTTCTAAATTCCTAAATAAATTATAGATTAGCTATTTAGACTAATCATTTACTTAATATGAAGATATATCTGCATTAATGTACTTGTTGTCTTACAACTAATTCTTCAAATTTACAATATATTTCTATATTTTTCTTTTTCATATTAATTGGCCTTAAATTTTTGTCAGTAAAGCAATGCTTTGTATAAGCTTCTATAACTTTATTTTTTGTATTTGATTCAGTAACATCATATCTAATTGTCATCCTTACTCCATTATATTCTGTTATATATGGCTCTATTATTAAAATATCACCACTTGTTACATGATATTTGTACTTACAATTCACTTCTAATGTTGGGATAGTATAACCTTCAGCTTCTAATTTTTCCATTGAAAGATTTAAATCTTCTAACCATCTACTTCTAGCTTCTTCTAAAAATCTTATATAATTTGAGTGATGTACAATTCCCATTTTATCTGTTTCATAATAATTAATTTTTCTTTCATATTTAAAATACACTTTGTTCCTCCATATAAATTACATATCTTTACTATATTATACTTTTTCATTATATAAATTATTTATTTTTTCTTTTTTGTTTTTGGTATTGGTGTTACTTTTTCTATTTCACTAACAACTGATTTACAAAATTCGCTATTGTCAATATCCAATACATAATGTTCTTTTGCTCCTTTATAAGGATAACCTATTTCTGAATTTTTCATTATTTCTGTAATACATTCTAATTTCTTAACAAAAGGTACATTATTACACACTATAATAACTGGTTTATCATTAACATAAATCATAAACTCACCAAACATTTTCTTATATCTTATTTCTCCAACACCATTTATTTGTTCACATACATATTCTATATATTCATTTGTTGTAGCCATTTTATTACTCCTTTTCTTACTAATTTTAAACTTTTACTACTATTTACTATAATAATATAACACGAAATAATTGAAATAAAATATCTTCAACTATTCCGTGTTTTACTCTTTTTAGAGATCTTTATTGGCTAAAAAATCCACAAAGCTTTTAAACCAATCTTCTCTAAATGTTGCAGTTATTGCACTAACTGTAACACCTGGAAAATTTTCCATGTGCCATTCCTTATATAATTTAAGAAATGTTTCAAGATCATCAAAATTTGGTTGTCCATAATCTTCTAATTTTTTCAGTAATTTCCGAAAATAGATCTCTTCTGATGAATAAAGAGTAATTGCTTTCATTGGAATCCTCCTTTAAAATTTTAAAACCTAAATTATCAAGTACCATTTATATTATATTCACATA
>CAPNAQ010000133.1 GCA_948663505.1 uncultured Clostridia bacterium
GTTTTTTTATAAAAATACTATTTTCTTCAATAACTTTTTTCCATTGTTCATCATCATATTCTAATGATTTAGAACTTAATGAAAAAATATAGTTTTTTCTGTTAAAATTTATAACTATTCCTCTTTTTCTACTTTCTTTATTTATAAGTATATCTCTTAATTCTGTATCTTTTAAGTCTTGTTCATCAACAAAAAAACTGTAAGAATGTATTTTCTTTTGTTCTTCTTCTGTAAATAAATTTTTTATTACAATATTTGAAAACATCTGAAGATCTACAATTCCATTTAAGTTCTTTCTATTGTTTAAGTACTTACTAACAAAATTTAATTTTAAAACAGTCTTTTCATCATCAGAAAGTCTATTTCCATTATATTTTTTTCCTAATAAATTAATTGATATTAATTCATCTTTTTCTAACATTTCTTCTATATTATCTAATTTCTCTTTTAATAATTTAAAAAAGTCATCTAAATATACACCATCATTTTTATATTCAATTACATCATCAATTTTTTCTAATTCCTCATCATTTAAGAAATCAATATCTTGTACTGTTCCTGTATAAACATTATCATAATATTTTTTTGAGGCAAAATTATTTGTTCTTAATCCAACTTGCATTTCAATTAAATCAGTCAATGGATCTACAATATATTTATTGCCATCTTTCGTTTTTATAAGCAAATCGACATGTTTAAATTTGTCATCAAAAGGTGATATTAATTCAGAATCAATATCATAATTTTTCTTTAATATTTCTTTAATTATATTACAATAACTTTTACAAACAATATTAAAGCATTTTATATCTCTTAAATCAAATTCTTTATTATAAATAGCATTTCTTTCATTTACATTTTCTTTATCTAAGAAAAATGTATAATCTCGATAAAAAATCTTAGAAGCTTCTTTCATAACATATCTAACAATAGCTAATTCATGAATATCTCCTTTAAAATTTTCTATTTTATCCATATGTATATTTTCTTTACACATTTTAAATAAATTCATAATACATATATCCTTTTTAATAAATTTCAAGGGAGAATACTATATTCTCCCTCATTTTTTAGCTAATTAAGGAAACTCCTTATTTTTTCCGCAAATAACAGGCATTTGTTTTTCTGTCCCTCTGACATATTCTTCTTTGCATACATCGTAATTTCCTTGAGGTTTTTCCCTCTTCCGAATTGGAACATCCACTCATCAGCTGGAATAATCCATCTCCTGTAATGATCGGAAAATCCGTCTTCAAATAAAAGAATATTTTTTGCTCCTAAATACTCTAGTGCAAGTTTTACTTTGTTTGTAATATCTTCTATCTGAATTCTTTCATTCCTTGTAAGCTTTGTTGTGGTATCTATATGTTTTTTAATTCCTATAACAATAAAACCAAGAATTGGAACTTCTGGATCTATAGTTACATTAATAAACTCATCTTCATATAAATATCCTCCAGGCACATTTGTAATCGCATGGTTTCCAATGGCACAACTTTTGCAACCTTCAAAAATCATTTCCTGATTCATAAAATTGGTAACTGCTACTTCTTCGCCATTTTGATTTAAGTAGCATTTTCTGCCTTCCTTTTCTACAACTCCAAGCTTACTTTGGAAATCTCCTACAGTATCATATCTTATTTCGCAGATTTGCTTTCCATTTTCATTGATGTATCCCCATTTACCATTTATTTTGACTGCTGCAAAACCTTCTGAAAAATCCCGCACTTCATCATAAATAAACTCACAAATTGGTTCATTTTCATCATTCACAAACCCCCATTTACCAAATTTCTCTTTCTTAGTGTATGACATTGAATCTACCTCCTTATGGTATTAAAAATTGGTATTGCAACTAAGAGTTACATAACTAAAATATAGTAGAACTATGTGTATATTATACTACGTTTACCATTTTATGTCAATTTATTTATATTTAATCTTTCGATCATTTTTTCTGTAACTATTTCTATTTCTTGTGGATTCATATGATGTTTCATATTTTTCATTTCAATAAGTTCCATTTCTTGTCTATTTTCTATAAACTTATAAGTATCTTTAATTGGTGCAGTATCATCTAAAGAACCTTGAATAATAAGTATTTTTCTTTTTTCATAATAAGTATCATATATATCATGTTTAATTAAATCTTCATAAAATGAATATGGTACTTCTATTTTCCCTCCATGACCTGTCTTAGCTTTTCCTTGCTTTTTATATTGTTCAAATGGTTCTTTTAATAAACAATTAGTAAAAATTTCTTTCATATTAAATGCTGGTGATCTTAATACTATATTATCATATTCGGAATTATCACCAATTAGCTTATTTAATAATATATATGCTCCAAAGCTAATTGCAAAAAAAGAAATTTTAATATTTTCTCCATATTTATTTTTAGCATAGTCAATAACAGAATCAATATAAGAAGTACATACTTCTACTGTCAATTTATCAGTTCCTTGTTCACTATCTATATGTCCTGGAAAATCAAATGAAATAGATGTAATTTCATATTCTAATAGTTTATCTGCTACTACTTTAACTGAATTACTACCTTTTCCACTACAAAATCCATGACAAAATATAAAAATTTGTCTATTAATTTTAGTTTCATCATTATAAAACATTCTCGCTTTTACATAACAGTTTTCTTTTTTATTATATATGTCAATATCTTTTTCCATATCATATTCCTCTTTTCTCTTCATTAATAATTTTTAATTCTTTTCTTTATTGTATCAAAAAAGTTAATTTTTGTCTTTATTTTTATTACATTTTTTAGAATACAATTATAAGAATAACATTAATCATTTATAACAATATTTTCATGTGCTTCTAGCAAATTTTTTGGTATAATCTCATAAATAATAAAAATTATATACAGTAAATTGCTATTTTACTGCATATAATTTTTTATCTTTCAAATTACATTTCAACATAGTATCTTACCATAGAAACTATTATTTTTGGACTTGGCTCATCACATTCACCTAATCTTAAGAATTTTCTTACTTTCTCTTTATTTGCATATCGCCACATTTTTTTAACTGCCAATTGTATATCTGCCTTAATTGTAAATGGTGTTTTTCCTTCTATGTTTGCAATTTTTTCATAAATTCTTTTTAAATTTTCTTGTTTTTCTATAGTCGCAATTTCAATACATTCTTCAATAAATTGTGTTCCTTTGTGTTCTGCTCTAAATCCCATTTTTAAAAGTACATCATAAATTTTCTTCGTTAATGCTTCATTTTTTATCTCTTTTGCAATCCTTTGAATTTCTAATCCAATCTCTTCACATAGTTGTATTTTATTAAAGAAGTGTTCTACACTTTTAAATCCCCTTACTTTGGATATATAAGTTGGTTCACCTGAATATATAACTACTCTAGTATCTAATTCAACATCCTCCTCAATTTTTCTTAAAATTTCTATTCCATCTTCACCTGGCAATTTCAAATCTAAAATCACAATCTCAGGTTTTAATGATTTTATCGTTTGGTACACTTCAGTTCCATTATTAACAATTGATATTGCTTGAATCTCCTTTGTAGAGTTAATTATATTTGACAGATGCACACTAATTGGCACATTATCTTCGGCAATAAGCACTTTTACCATTTAATTAATATCCTCCTATTGACTTATTTCAATCATTTTATCATACTTTACATAAAAAGTAAACATTATATATTAATTTTCTCCTTATTTTTCGTTTTTTCTTAGTTTTTTAACTTTTTTCAATGCAATTTTTATTTTCTCCTCCTGGATGTACATACTTATCTGTTACATTAGATGTCTGACCTAAAGATTTTTTTAGCATCATATCTGTATAACCATTTTCATATTTTTCTGTTGCAAAAGCATGTCTAAAAATATGCGGATTAATGGTATTTTCTTTTACTTTTTTACAATATTTTTCTAACATTTTATTAACAGTAGTTCTATCTATTTTTTTGCCTGTCTTTACTGATTTGTTACTTATAACAAGATATTTATTTTTTCTACCTGCTAATTTTTCTTCTCTTACAGACAAATATTCTTCTAAAACATCTAACATATTATTTGTGATAATTATCTCTCTAATTCTTCTTGCTTTTCCCCATATTGTGATTTTTCTCATTTCTAAGTTAATATCTCTATCTAGTTGAATATTAATTACTTCCGAAACTCTTAGTCCTGCTTCATGTATAAAGACTAAAATTAGCTGGTCTCTTATATTTGTTTTTCCTGCTTCTAATTCAACTTTTTTCATTGTTTTCTTAGGTAACATATCTGAAGTAATATATGGAACTATTATTTTTAAAAAATCTTTCTCCTTTACTGATTTTTCAATTTTAATCTTTTTTTCTATTAAAAAATTTTCATATACAGATAATGATGCTAACTTTCTATTGAATGTTGAAGGTTTATATGCGGTTTCTTTTTGCATGTAATTTTTATATTCCATAATATTTGCTCTTGAAAAAGAAATTACTATTTCATCAAATGTATTTTCAAAATATTTAAAAAATAAATTAACATCACTTAAATATGCTTTTTTGGTGTTTTGATTTTCTCCTTCTGGATAATTTTCATCTATATATTTTTCAAATT
>CAPNAQ010000134.1 GCA_948663505.1 uncultured Clostridia bacterium
TTTTTTATAGACTGTAAAATTTTTTCTTCTCCATCAATTAATTTTAATGCAATCCACCTATAAATTTTTTTATCTAAATAAATATCTATACTATCTTCAGAATATCTATTTTCTACTTCTTTAAACTTTTCATCATACTGTATAACATTAATTTCCTGGTCTATTTTATCATTTAATTTTATTATATTAGTCTCGATTTCAGATAAATATTTTACTTTTTTTGGGCTAGGTAATATTTCTTTTTTACATACTTTATAAATTGTCTGTTTTAACTCTTCTAGAGTTTTTTTATCTTTTGCTGTAGTTCCTACAACTGGTACTCCTAATAATTTTGATAATCTCTCCAAATCAACCTTAATCTTTTTCTTTTTTGCTTCATCTAACAAATTTACACAAACTATTATATTATCTGTTATTTCCATAATTTGATAAACTAAATTTAAATTTCTTTCTAAACATGTGCTATCTACAACCACAACTGTTGCATCAGGATTTCCAAAACAAATATAATCTCTTGCAATTTCTTCTTCTTCTGAATTTGACATTATAGAATATGTACCTGGTATGTCAACTACTAAAAATTCTTCTTCATTTATTATTGTTTCTCCTCTTGCATTTGCTACTGTCTTTCCTGTCCAATTTCCTGTATGTTGATGCATACCTGTTAAATTATTAAATATTGTTGATTTTCCTACATTCGGATTTCCTGCTAATGCTATTGTATATTTTTCTTCCAAATTATCACCACCTAAAATTTAATTACTATATTATATGATTATAATTTGGATATTGTTATTTATCTAGTTTTGTACCAAAATCCCAAATTAATTTTCCGTTTAATTTTTAGGTAAGTTTAATAATGAGTTGTTATTAAATTTAAGTCATTATTATGTGTATTTTTAATCAATAAAATGTCCATATCTAGCAAAATTTTCATAACAAATATTTTTTAAATTTAGGTCTTCTATTATATTTTGAGGCTTACACTCTTTATAATATTTACTGTTTTTATCTACAAAATAAGCACCTTTATCTGATTCAATATATATTGCTAATGGCTCTGGTACACCTATTGCATAACTTAACTGAACTTGACACCATTTCAGTTTATCTCGTTTTAAGATTTCTTTTGCGATTTCTCTTGCTTTATATGCTCCACTACGATCTACTTTACTTGGATCTTTACCACTAAATGCTCCTCCACCAACTTTAGCAAAAGAATGGTATGTGTCAACAACAATTTTTCTACCAGTTAAACCACTATCTGCTTCAAATCCTCCTATTTCAAACCTTCCTGTTGGATTAATTAAAAATTTTTCAATTTCAATATCATATTGTTGACAAATTTCAATTATAATTAATTTTATAATTTTATCTGTTAACTCTCTTTCAATTTCTGTATTTTGATAGCAAATAGTAAATGTTTTTATTTTTAATAATTTCATATTGTCATCATAATAACCTGTAATTTGAGCTTTTCCATCTGGCAGGAAACGTTTATCTATTTTTCTTAATTCATCATATTTCATACTTAATTTCTGTAATATTACCATTGCTTTTGGTAATAAATTACTAGTATCATTACATGCAAATCCAAACATCATTCCATTATCTCCTGCTCCTCCAACAACATCATTAGTTCCTAACGCTATTTCTGAACTTTGAATTCCCATGTTATTTATAATTTCATAATTAGTGGTATATCCTATATCTTGTAATACTCTTTTTGCTATTTTTTCTATATTTATTGTCGCCTTTGTTGTTACTTCTCCTGTTATAAATATTTTTCCTTTACCTCCTACAACTTCAATTCCACATCTGCTGTCTTTATCTTGTTTTAAACATTCATCTAATACAGCATCACTTATTTGATCACATACTTTGTCTGGATGCCCTCTAAATACAATTTCATTTGAATATATCATTTTATCTCTCATTTTTATCCTTTTCATTTTTTATTAATTTATATTATTATGGTTTTTATTTTTCTAGTTATTCTTATCTTTTATAGATTTTTGGTAGTTATATAAATTTAAAAAGTATATAAAAAAACAACCTACAAACTTTATAGTTCGTAAGTTGTTATAAAATGGTGCCCTAGCAAAGGATGTATGCGAAAAACACCTTGCACAAAAGCACTCTATTATCCGTTTCAAAATCAGTTATAGCAATAGTTTCAAAGATATGTATACCCATATTAGCATTTTTTGTCTATTACTATGTTTTTAATTTAACATAAATTTTTAAGTTTGGCAAGGAAAATCGTTAATTATTTTTAAATAATCGTATCTAATGTTATATTTTTCACTCTTTCTGTTAATTTTTCATTTAAAACATATTTACCATTTATTTTTTCATATACGTTTCCGTACTTTTGAATCTTGTGGCAAATCTTTTATTTCTTCAGGATAATATATCATATTATCTCTATCTTTTGATAAACATACTGTATCTTCATCTCTAATCCACAATATGTCATTTCCACTTTTAATATTTACGTTATCCAAAAATATTTGTCTTTTCTCATATAAATCATATTCATCATTTATATTTTGTTTGTTATCTTTTTTTACACTATAAACATTTTCCATAAATTCTTTCAGTTCCTTTATAAATTTTTGTACTGTGCTATTTTCTTTTATTCCGTGATGTTAATTTATTATTAAAATCTAAATCTAATATAATAATAACCTCCTTTATTCTCAATTTTCTTACTATGGAATTTTTACTATCGATAGATAGTAACTCGAATAAAACTAAAGTTATTATACACGATTTAATAGTAATTTACAATACTTTTTGTATTTTTTATTCTGCCAATTTACTTTCTCCTGTTGCATAATCGATTTCAATTCCAGGCTGTACATTATAGCAATACACATTAAACTTGATTCCTTTACCATTATCCTCAATAGATAATGCTTCTAAATTGATTCCGACTAGCAAGTTGATTTTCATTTTCAAAATATGGAGTTGCTCTATATAATACACTATTTTTAGGATTATTTTTTAAATATTCATAAACATCATCTTCGAATTTTTTCATTCCTTTTATATTAAAATCACGTGTTCCAGTCATCAAATTTCTTTTATCATTGTCCACTCCTCCAAGTTTCCATGCAATTATATGACATCTGTTGTATAAATATCCTCCTTTAACTATACTTTTATCATATGATTTTTGTATATATCCACTAATATTTATGGAAGTATAATCATCTTTTTTATCATCTTCATTTGCTTTTTTCCAGTTAGTTTTTATCATTGCCATACCTGCTCTATTATCTATTAATTCTGAATAATATGAATTTTCGATATTCATATCATCTTCTGTAAATTTTGGAATATTACCATTGATTTCAACGTATATATTACCACTATACTCTGGAATATTGCTTATATCATATATAACTGTTGGTGTATTAGTTTCAGTAAATTCTTTATTTTCTATATTTTCATCAAAGTTCCACCTAGTAAAATTTAAAATTAGTAGTAGAACTATACAAAATATAATTGATAATACTATTTTTGTTCTTTTGATATTTCTCTTATTCATTTTAACCTCTTATTTTTACATATTACTCTTGCAATAACATCTCTCTAAATTCTTTTACTTTTTCTTTAAACTTTTCTTATTTTCTTTTTCTAATTGTTTCAAACTCTTTTTAGGTGTAGGTAATTCTTCTGGCATAGTTCTGTCCTGCTTACTTAATTGCTTTTCTAACTATTTTTCCAATTTTATTATGAGTGTCACAAGCTTTCTTTTCAGTATCAACTTTATCTCTTTTTAATCTTGATTCTGTTTGTGTAATGCGAAATAAATTAGCTGCAAGTTCTTCACTTCCCATATTATCTAAAATATCTTCTCTATATCTTAATCCTTTTCTTTTAGCAATGTCATCAGCTGTTTCTCCATTATATAATACTTTATATCCAGCATTATGAAATTTATCAAAATTCTTAACTCCTGCATTTTTAGCTGTTTGATTAAGTGAATAATTTCCTTTTTTTATCAAATTTCTTTGATAAAATCTTTTTTCATATTCTGTTAATGAACTATATTCTTTTTCGCTAATTTCTTGTTTTCTAGTTTGAATTGCAAAATATGTTTGTGCAAGAGCAATAACTTTTTTTCTTGTATCTCCATTTTGTACTATTAAATAACAAGCATAACGTGTTAATTTATAATCTTTTTGTTTTCTTTCTGCTCCTGAACCTATTTGCACCATTTTGTCGACATCGACAAAATGGTCAAAAACACTAATATCACTATTTTTTACAAGATTCTGTTGCTTTGTTTATTACATTTTCAAATTTTCGCCATTCTTTATAATTTAAAACTGATTGTAATTCTCTAGCATACCAAAATTCAATTCCGTTTTCATCAATGTGTTTTATATCTTCAAAAGTTTCGTTATTATAATTTTCTCTTTTTTCTAATTCACTCATTTGAAATCAACTCCATTCCTTACTGATTGATATTTTATTACAATTTCAAATGAATTTCAATATATTTACGAATTTTTGTTTTATTTATGTTTAATATTTTTTTACTATATAAAATTATATCTTTAATT
>CAPNAQ010000135.1:0-4255 GCA_948663505.1 uncultured Clostridia bacterium
TTTATAATGCCTTCTAAATACATTTTCTTAGTAGAATCATGTAGTAAATCATTTATAATTTCTTTAAATTTTTCACTAGATACAATATTTATATCAATATTTAATTCTTTAAAGATAGATAAAAGTCTATCTATAGTAACAATTTTTTCATTTAATAAATGAAATACTGTAAATTTTGGGTTAAAATGGCTAGCTATCTTTATTATAGCATCACCACAATAGTCAATTGGTGTAAATTCAACATACCCAGAAAGTAAATAATCTGGAGCATATTTTATTTGTAAAATAGATTTAAATCTATTAACAAATGCATTCTCAAAATGGTTTTGTTGAAATTTTCCTTCAGAAAATCTGCTAGTTAAGTTTCCCATTCTTAATATAGAAGCTTCTAATCCTGTATTAATAGCATCTAATACTAATTTTTCGGCTATAAATTTACTTTTTACATATAAATTTTCTAAGTTTTGTCCAATATAAAAATTAGTTTCACTATAATTTACATCTTCAGTAAAATTATTTTCAACATAAGAGTCTTCTGCAAAAGCATTACCAGATACACTTATTGTAGATACATGAAGTAACTTTAAGTTAAATTTTGTACAAAAATCAATAATTCTTTTTGTTCCTAAAATGTTTATATTTTCAAATTCTTTAAATGTTCCATAATGTTTTACAAGTGCTGCACAGTGAATAACTGTATTAATATTTGATCCTAAAAATTCATATTCAGTAGAAGATAATCCAATATTATCTTTTGTAATATCACCTTCAACTAAATTTATTCTATTTCCAATATATTTGTCATATTTATCTTCAAAATAAAAATGTAATATATTTTTTAATCTATCTAAGGCAGATAAATTATTTTTTCCTCTAATTAAACAATATATATTTGTGTCTGTATTTTTTATAAAACTATCTAAAACATGTGCACCTAGAAAACCTGTAAAACCTGTTAATAATACGTTTCCAATAGAACATGGTTTAATATCGTCAATTTTATTTATATTATCTATTGAATTATTTTTTAATAATTTGTCATATTTTTTGTAATTTAGATATTCTTGTTTTTCTTTATCACGAGCTGAGTTTACAAATTTTGCTAAACTTTTTATAGAAGAATATTTAAATATATCTGCATATGTAATGTTTAAATTATTTGCAAGAAGTTCAACTTGTAACTTCATTGCAGATAAAGAATCACCACCTATTTCAAAAAAGTCATCATTAGTACTTATCTCATCTATATTTAGTATTTTTTTATAAACATTTAGAATTATATCTTCTGTTTCATTTTTTGGTTTTTCTAAACGTAAAGAAGAACTTTTTTTATTAAAATTTGTGGGCAAAGATTTTTTATCGACTTTTCCATTTGTATTAATAGGTAGTTTATCTAGTTGTACAAAATAAGAAGGTATCATGTAAGATGGTAAAAATGTTTTTAGATAATTTTTTAATACATTTAAATCGATGTTTTCTTTTGAAACATAATAACAACAAATAGTTTTTTCATTTTTTATTTCTTGCAAAACAGTAGTACATTCTTTTATTCCCATAAATTTAGATATTCTTAAATTTATTTCATTAAGTTCTACTCTAAAACCTCTTATTTTTATTTGAGAGTCGATTCTTCCTAAAAATTCTAAACAACCATTAGGAAGCCATCTTACTAAATCTCCAGTTTTATATACTTTAGTATTTGTATATGGAAAATTAATAAATTTTTCATTTGTAAGATTAGGATTATTTAAGTATCCTATAGCTAATCCATCACCACCAACATATAGTTCACCAGGAACACCTGTAGGAACAAGTTCTCCAGTAGATGAACATACATAACAGGTAGAATTTGAGATTGGGTATCCAATTGGAATATTATTGTCATAGTCTTGATCTATAGTAAAGCATGATGAGAATGTAGTGTTTTCAGTTGGTCCATATCCATTTATTATTTTTAAATTAGGGTTAGCAATTCTAGCCATGTTTATATGTTTTGGAGATAAAACATCTCCACCAGTTAATAAATAATTAACAGTATTAAACATATGAGGATTCTCTTCTATAAGTTGATTAAATAGAGGTGCTGTTAGCCATAATATAGTAATTTTATTTTTTAATAAATAGTTTTGAAGAGAATCTGAATTTAATAATTCTTCCTTTTTTATAATATAAAGTTCAAATCCATTTAATAATGCAGACCAAATTTCAAAAGTTGAAGCATCAAAAACAATAGAGCCACTTTGAAGTATGTGTTCGTGTGAGTTATATTTTATAAAATTAGAATCTTTTACTAATCTAATTATACTTTTTTGCTTAATCATAACTCCTTTTGGTGTACCTGTAGAACCTGAGGTATACATTATATAAGCTAAGTTTTCAGAATTATATGATTTTAGATAATTATTTATATATTCATTATCGAAAATTGCTGCTTTATTTATATCAATATTTATTATTTTAATTGCATAATCTATGCTATTAAGTGATTTATCTGTAGTAATTAAGAGTTTTGAATTAGAATCTTTTAACATATAATCAATTCTTTCTTTAGGATATGAAACATCAATAGGTAAAAAGGCACAATTTGCTTTTAATACAGCTAAAATTGATACTATCATTTCTAAAGATTTGTCCATTAATAATGCAATTATATCACCTTCATTTATACCATGATTTGATATAACATGTGCTAGTTGATTAGCTTTTTTATTTAATTCTTCATACGTTAATTTTTGATCTTCAAAAACTACTGCTATATCTTTTGAATGCTTTTCTACTTGTTCTTCAAATAATGTAATTATATTACTGTTTTTTGGATAGTTAGTTGTTGTATTATTAAATTCATTTAATATTGTATTTTTTTCTTCATCAGATAACATTGTTATTCTAGAAATAGGAATGTCTAGTGTTTCAATAATTGTTTTTATAATATTTATATAATGGTGTGATAAATTTTCTATAAAATCTTCTTTAAATAAAGCTGTACAATATTCAAAATTTAAATATAATTCATCATTTTTTGGAACAATTTCTAAAGATAAATCAAATTTAGAAGTTTTTGTGTCAGGTAAAAAATATTCTCCTTGTATATTTTTTAAAGAAACATCTTTATTACCTTCATTTTGGTAAATAAACATTACATCAAATAAAGGATTTCTACTGCTATCTCTAGGAATATTTAAATCATTAACTAGTTCATTAAAAGGATAATTTTGATTTTTAAAAGCTTCTAAACAAGTATCCTTTACTGTTTTTAAAAATTCACGAAATGTGTTATTTTGGTCTATTTTAATTCTTAAAGGTAAAGTATTTACAAACATACCAATTATATTTAAAAGTTTAGTATTATCTCTTCCAACAATTGGTGAACCTACAATAATATCATCTTGTAAAGAATATTTTGAAAGTAAAATATAATAAATAGACAATAGTAACATATAAGGTGTAACTTCTAATTTTTTAGCTAAATCATTAATATTTTTTGTAATATCTTTATCTAGTGTTTTATATATTTTTTTTCCTTTAAAAGATTTTTTTGTAGGTCTTGGATAATCAGTAGGTAAGTTTAAAATAGGTAAATTATCTTTAAATTTATTTATCCAATATTCTTTATTTTTAAAGAAAGTATCTTTTTTTAAATTGTCATTTTCCCAAATAGCAAAATCTTTATAATTTAATAAAGGTTCATCTATGTTTTGCCCATTATATAATGAACATAGATCTTTTATTAAAATGTTTAAAGAAGTACCATCAGAAATTATGTGATGCATATCAAATAGTAATAAACATTTATTATTTTCAAATTTAATTAACTCTGCTCTAAAAAGAGGAGCTTTTTTTAAATTAAATGGTTTTAAGAATTTCTCAAAACATTGTTTTAAATCATTATAATTTGCGTTAACTATTTTAAGTTTAAAATCTAATTTACCTTCTATTTTTTGAACAACTTCACCATCAACTATTTCGAAATATGTCCTAAAAGATTCATGTTTTTGGATTAATATGTTGAAACATTTTTCTAATTTATTAATATCTATTAATTTATTAAAGATTATACCACCAGGTAAATTATATAAAGTTGAATTATCTCCTGATATAATAGAACTATAATAAATTCTTTTTTGTGCTGATGATGTTGGATAATAATCTTTGTTTATATTAGAATTATAAATTGTTATATTATTTTTTGTATTTTCAGAAGAGTCTATTAGTTTTGATAAATCTATAATAGAAGTACAAGATAATAGTTGCTGAA
>CAPNAQ010000135.1:4269-4490 GCA_948663505.1 uncultured Clostridia bacterium
TATTTTTGTTAAATATATCTTCTATTTTCATTGATAATACTAATAAATTAATAGAATCCATACCCAAGGTAAAGAAGTCATCAGATAAACTAAATTTATCATCTTTAATTATATTTTTTATTATTTCAAATAATTTTTTTTCTGTATTGGTTTTTGGTGTTACAATATCTTTTTTTATTTTTATATCATTTGGTATAGATAATGCTTTTCTATCTAATTTA
>CAPNAQ010000136.1:0-2725 GCA_948663505.1 uncultured Clostridia bacterium
ACCATTAGATATTTTAAAGGCTCTAAATATTTGTTCTAATAAAAAAACTCTTATTAATTGATGAGGAAAAGTCATTTTTGAAAAGCAAATTTTTTTATTTACAGTATTTAATAATTTATTTGTAAGTCCTAAAGAGCCACCAATTATAAAAGTAATATTACTAGAATACATAGAAATATTATTAATAGTCTTAGAAAACTGTTCAGAAGAAAGTTCAGCACCTGTTAAATCTAAAGCGATTATATAAGAATCATTTTTTATATGATTTAATATATTTTCACATTCTTTTGTTTTTATTTCATTTTCTAAATTATAATTTAATTTATCAGGAATTTTTTCATCTGATAATTCTATAATATTTAATTTACAATATTTAGTAAGTCTTTTTAAATATTCATTAATAGCATCTTTAAAAAATTTTTCTTTTATTTTTCCAACACATATTATATTTATTTTTAACATTGTTTTCACCTATATATGTATAATATTGCTAGGAAAATCTCTATTAGCTACTCCTAGCTTTAATGAATTTTCATCATAATTATTACAAATTAATTCATCTACAACAGTTTTATATGCAAGCTCAGGAAAATTACTTTCTTTACTTAAATGACCTAAAAGAGCTTGTTTTAGACCTGATTTTAATAAACAAGAAATTGTCTTACCAGCAGATTCATTTGATAGATGGCCTTTTGGCCCAGCAATTCTAGATTTTAATGTATAAGGGTATCTAGAAAATTTTAAAACTTCAGGGTCATAATTTGATTCTAACATCACAAAAAGACTGTTTTCTAGATTCTTTAAAACTCCATTAGTCATATTTCCAATATCAGTTGCTATACTAATTTTTTTATTATCCTTAACAATGTTAAAACCACAAGGATTTGCAGCATCGTGGGGAATAGAAAAAGGTTTTATTTGTAGATCACCAATTTCAAATTTTTCTTCTATTGTAAATTTTTTAATATTTTTATCAGAAATTTTTTCTTTTTGTTTTGGCATTGCATCTAATGTTTTTTGATTTACAAATACAGGTAAATCATATTTTTTAGAGAGTGTTCCTAGTCCTTGAACATGATCTGAATGTTCATGAGTTATTAAAATACCATTAATTGATGAAGGATCAATATTTAGATTTGTTAATGCTAATTCTATTTTTTTACTACTTACACCAGCATCAATTAAAACCTTTGTATTTTCTGACTCAACTAATAGACTATTTCCACTACTTCCACTGTATAAACTATAAAAATTAAACATAATGTTTCTTCCTTTGATTATTCATTCACTCTTTTTATATTTGCACCAATTTTTCTAAATTTTTCTTCTATATTTTCATAACCTCTATCAATATGTTGAAGATTATAAACTTCTGTAACTCCAGTTGCAGAAACTCCAGCAACAATTAAAGCTGCTCCAGCTCTTAAGTCTGTTGAATAAACAGGAGCTCCAAATAGTTCATCAACACCTTCAAATATTGCGGATTTTCCCTGAACATTTATATTTGCACCCATTTTATTTAATTCTGCGGTATATTGAAATCTTGATTCCCATATACTTTCATTTATAATACTTGTTCCATTTGCAGTTGCTAAAACTACACCCATTTGAGATTGTAAATCTGTAGGAAATCCTGGATATGGTAAAGTTTTAATATTAGCTTTACTTGGTCTTTTGCTATACCAAACTCTAAGACTATCTCCATTGTCTTCAACATTTCCACCCATTTCTACTATTTTTGCAGTTAAAGGATCTAAATGTTTTGTTATACAATTTTTTATTAAAAGATCACCTTTAGAAGCTATAGCTGCAAGCATAAAGGTACCTGCTTCAATTTGATCAGGTACAACTGAATATGTAGCATTTCCATGTAGTTGTTCTACACCATTTATTTTTATTATATCTGTTCCTGCTCCACGAATATCGGCACCCATTGTATTTAAAAAGTTGGCAACATCAACAACATGTGGTTCTTTTGCAACGTTTTCAATTATCGTTGTTCCTTTTGCTAATATAGAGGCAAGCATTATATTGATTGTTGCACCTACTGAAACAATATCCATATATATAGATGTACCTATAAGCTCTTTTGCTTTTGCATGTATAGTGCCTTTTCCTACATTTACATCTGCACCAAGTAATTCAAATCCTTTTATATGTTGATCTATTGGTCTTGATCCTAAATTACATCCTCCAGGCATTCCAACTTCAATTTCACCTTTTCTACCAAGCATAGCACCTATTAAATAATAAGATGCTCTAAATTTACTTGTTAAATCCAAAGGGGCTTGAGTTGTTATTATATTTCTTGTATCTATTGTTATTTCATTTTTGTTATTCCAAGTTATTTTTGCTCCAATTTCTTCTAATATTTTGCATAATATTTGAACATCACTTATATTGGGTAGATTATTTATTGTACATATACCATTTATTAATAAAGTTGCAGGTAATATTGCTAGAGCTGAATTTTTTGCACCACTAATTTCTACTTCTCCTTTTAATGGTGTTGGTCCTGTTATGACTAATTTTTCCAATTGAATTCCTCCTAATTAGTGTTATGTACAGAACAAATCTAAAAAATCTTTGATTTTTCAGTAAATTTGTTCATGCACCAAATTTCTGTAAGAAATTTGTGCGCAATGTGTTTTTATAAAATATATCATAAAGTAAAATGTAATGCAATAGATAATTTAAGTTTCGGTTTTTTATAATATAAATTTAA
>CAPNAQ010000136.1:2824-4485 GCA_948663505.1 uncultured Clostridia bacterium
TTTTAAACGACTTGGATGCTGGAGTTGTTTAAAACGATAGGGAGTTACAAATCTAATATGCATTAGCTGAACGAAACTACTAATATATATCTTTTTTCTAAATAATTATTTTTTGCAAAAAAGTAAAAATTAAAATAAATAATTTTTATCTTTTATCTTTATTGCTGACTTGTAATTTTGTATTGCTAAAAAATTCAATTAATTTAAATTTAAATTTTAGTCCAAAATCTTCATTATCAGAAATTAAAGCATATTCTTCATCAGATAAAGATTCATGTAATTCTTCTTTAGATTCATCAGGAACTATACCTGATGAAATGTCAACAAAACATAAAGAAGGAAACATTACACACCACCAGTTTTTCCCTTTTGCATCTCCAATTTCAACTTTAAGAGCATCATAAAATCCAGAAGGTAAAGAAATATCTCCATAGTGTTTTGTAGGAAATTCAAAATTACCAATTTCTATATTAACATCATAAGAAAATCCTTCTTTATAAATAGTAGATAATGCAACTTGTTTAAAATCTTCTTGATGATTTTTAGCAATTTGTATAGCTTCTTCTTTAGAAGTACAATTAATACATATTTTATTCATATAATTTAATAAACTATCTCTAACTTTATATTTTAAATTTTGGTCTTCTTCACTATTACTATTTGCAATTACATGTAATCTAAATACACTATTTGCAATATCTGAAGATGTTGTTTGGGCATAAGAAATCGCACAAATACTTGTATATAAAAATAGTAGAATACTTAAAATAATACCAATTTTTATTTTGGGATTTTTAATAAAATTTAAAATATTTTTCATAAGTTACCTCCTAAAAACATTTTTTCTAAAAAATTCTTAATTTAAGTATTTACAAAAAATATAAAAATATACATTTAATTTCCAAATAAGATAATTTTTAAATGAATAAAAATGAAAACTATTTTATACATCATAAATTTTATTGATATCTAGGCACATTTTTAATTATTAATATGGAAGTTGAAATAATTCTGAAATATTTTTGAAATATTATTGACATATTAAAAATTAAATGGTAAAATTTACCAGTACTTGATTCATAAACATAAGAAAACATTTCATAAAATTGAAAGGATGATAAACCAATGTTAGAGAAGAACAAAAGTAAAGAAAAATCATGTTTATTTTTTACCAGTGATTATCATTTTGAAATGATAACATTACCATATATTGCAGAAAGTATAAAAGAGAAAAATAAAGTAGTAGTAATTACAGAAAATGATTTAGAAAAAACTGTAAATACATTATTATCAAATTTAATTTTAAACGAAGACGAAAAAGAAAGAATTCTAAAAATAAATTGGAAAAATGAAGATTCTAAGAAAATTAATGAAGTAAGTGAATATACCAGTAAAGAAATTCCTACAACGATATTTATAAAAGGCGATCAAAATTATATAAAACAAATTAATAATAATATTCAAAATAGTTTAGGTAAAAATAGTGTTAATGTTATTGATTGTTATGATTTAAATAATATAGAAGAAAATATTCAACAAATTTCAAATAGATACAATAATGTATTAACCACAAGTAAAATAAAAAATTAATAAGAGCATATTTTTTGATATTTTATTATGAGTTATTTAATTATTTGTTATTATTTTTGAGACTATTAATT
>CAPNAQ010000137.1 GCA_948663505.1 uncultured Clostridia bacterium
AAATATTATATCTTTTATTATATTTGTGTAAAAATATTATCATTATAGAAGCACCTAATCCATAAATAGCACATACTGGACCATATATAAAGCTTTGCCTACTTTCCCAAACACCTTTTGTTATTATTCCAAATACTGTCTCTATGATATATCCTACAAAACTATAAATGATAAAATATGCAAAAATCCTCCATATACTTAATCCCATTATAGTAAAAGTTTTATTTATATCTTTTGTTGAAGTATTTGTTTTTTCTTCATTTATTACTTTATTTTCTATTATATTTTCTAACATCCAACTTTCAACCTCCAACTAATTGAATTTAAATTATTTTAATAAATTTTCTAATTCTTCTATTTTTCTATTATAAAAATCTATAGTATTATTATATGTTTCTATACTTTCTAAATCCACATCAACCATTTTTAATAAATCAATTGATTTTTTACTACAACCTTGTTTTAACATTTCTATATATTTTTCTACATAATTATCTTCTTTATTCAATATTTTTGTTGCTATTGAAATTGCTGCTGAAATTCCTGTAGCATATTTATAAACATAAAAATCGCTATAAAAATGAGGAATACGTTCCCATTCATATTTTATTTGTTCATCTATTATTATTTTGTTACCAAAATATTTTTCATTTAATTTATAATAGATATTATTTAAATCATCTGCTGAAAGTGATTCATTATTTTCTATTTTTTCATGAATAATCTTTTCAAATTCAGCAAACATAGATTGCCTGAAAAATGTAGCTCTAAACATCTCTAATAATTCATACAATAATTCTGCTTTTTTTACATTATCTTTTTCATTTTTAATTTGATAATCACTTAATAAAATTTCGTTTACAGTTGAAGCTACTTCAGCAACCATTAGTGTATAATTTGCATCAATTACACTTTGATTTTCATTTGAGTAATATGAATGCAAACTATGACCTAACTCGTGTGCTATTGTACTTATATCTCTTTTACTATTTACAAAGTTTATTAATACATATGGATGAACACCATATACTCCCATACTATATGCTCCACCTTTTTTATTTGGTTTTTCATATACATCAATCCAATTATATTCAAATGCTTCTTGTAGTTTATTTGTATACTCTTTTCCTAATATTTGTAAAGCATTTAAAACCTCATTTTTAGCCTCTTCAAATGTTATACTATCCTTTTCTTTTTGAAATGGATTTACATATAAATCGTACATATGCATTTCTGATAGATTTAACATTTTCTTTTTTATATTAATAAATTTATGATTAACATCTAAATTTTTATTTACCGCTTCTATTAAAGCTTCATATACTTTTATACTAGAATCATCCTGAATAACAGCTTGTTCTAAACTTGTTTTATATTTTCTTATTTTCGCAGTTGTTGATTTTCCTTTAACATTTGTTATATACATTTCTGTAATTGTATTTACAAATTCACTATATTTTTCATACATTAATTCAAATGCTTGTTTTCTAACATCTTGTTTTTGGCTTTTTAAATATAAAGAGTATGTACTATCTGTTAATTCTACTTCTTCCCCATCTTCATTTACTAATGTCCCAAATTTGAATTCTGTATTTGTTAGTGTATCATAGGTATTTTCTGGAGCAGATATTATTTCTGAATAATTTGCTAATAAATTTTCCGCTTCTTTTGATAATGTATGCTGTTTTTCTTCCAAAATATCTTTTATATCTCTTGAATATTTTTGTAATCTATTATCTTTTTCTAAATATTCTTTAATTTTGGTTTCATCTGCATATGTAATTTCAGGTGTAACAAAAGATGTTACAACATTGAACTCTGTTCCTAAAGCTTCAACTTCTTTAAATATCTTTACTCCATCTTGATTAGACATATCTAAATGATATTTTAACATTCCATAAGCATATACTTTTTCGAATATTTCTAATACTTTTTCATACAAATTATAAAATTTATATAAATTGTCTGATGTTTTACAGATTGTTCCTTCCATATCTTTTATTTGTTTTAATATTTGTTTTATTTCTTTTTTTGATTCGTTATATTCTTCTTCATTTTTAAATATGTGTTGTAGATTCCAATTATATTTTTGATTTTCAACTTCTTTCAATTTGTTTTCCTCCTTTTTATAAATTAATATGTATTTTACCATAGTATTAATTAATTTTCTATAGTATTTTTATTTTTAAGTTTTGGTTTATTACTATATAATAATTCTAAAATTGTTATTTAATGAAAATACTGATATATAAATATTTATTTGTATATCAGCATTTTCAATAGTACTAATTTCTAAAATCTTTGATACAAATTCACTAAAGCAATATTGGTTGAATTTGTTCACCATCAAGAGCTAATTCAATTGTTTTTATAAGATATTCTGTATCAAAAACAATTGAACGAGGTTTAGTAATTGGATTATCTTGTCTAAACGGAACAAAATAATAATTTTTTCTATTAAGTAAATGAGCAATACTAACAGCATTTCCACTAAGACCATTATTTGTAGAAGGAGCAATAACTACAGGTAAATTATTACGTAAATGAGATTTAACGGCCATAGTTGCAGGAGTATCTATAATATCATAAGCTAATTTTGACATAGTATTACCTGAACAAGGGCTAACTACCATAATATCAGTCAATCTTTTTGGACCTATTGGTTCAGCACCCTGTATTGTATGAATAATTTCATTACCTGTTAACTCTTGAATTTCATTTATAAAATCTTCAGCTTTTCCAAATTTAGTATCCATATTGTAACTATTAAATGACATTATTGGAATAACTTCAGAACCTTTTTTTATTAATTCTTTAATTTTAGGAATTGTTTTACTAAATGTACAAAAAGAACCAGTAAAAACAAAACCAATTTTTTTATCTTTTACTTCCAATTTCAACAATACCTCCTTTCATTCGACATCTATATATTATATGAAAAATGAACCCTCCTTGTTAAACTTTTTGTCTAACTTTTGGGGTTCACTTCAATCTGTATCTGTGTTATTTTTATTCTCTTGTATGCTTTTATTCTTCAATTTTTTCTAAAATATCATCACTGTCTACTTTTAAAGCAAAATATGGATGATCTGAATTTTTTTCTTTCATAAATAGTACAAATTTATCTTTAAAATAACAATACTTTGTATCATCACCAATTCCCATATATTCAGTAACCATAGATGTTTTACTAGATAAATTACAGCCTTTCTCATTTAATGAAAAATTCACATTTTGAATAACATCATAAATATATAGTCCATTAGAGTTTTTTATTTCTTTTCCAAACAAATCATTGTAGCAAATCATACCATTTACATTTACATATGGAATTAATAACTCATCATCTTTTGAAAATTCTTTACTTCCAGTATAATTATCTGTTTTATTTTTTATATCTTTAAAATATTCATCAAATGATTTTGCTTCATCTGTTCTATAAAGTATTATCTCATCTCCCTCTTTTGTTTTTAACTTAATTGCAAAATCATCACTTAACAATATACCATTACCTTTTTGATTATAAAATAAAATATCTATGTTTTTATTCATTTTTTCTGAACTTGCATTATTTACTCCAAAATACTTAATAAATTTTTCTCCATCTCCAAATGTCGTTCTATTATAATAATTACTAAAATTATCAAAACTCTCTAAAAAGTTAAGTTCTTTATTTAGTGTAGTTTCTATCTTATATCCATTTGTTAATGTTCTTTCTACATTTATTTTGTAATCATTTGAATCTAACATTTCTTTTGAAAATATACTTTTATTTAGTTGATTAGCAATTTTTATATCATCTTCTAATTCTATTTTATTATGACCTATTTTTTCTTTTAAGTCTTTCCAAGCTAAATCTAATGTTCCTATCCATAAATTATTAATAGTATTTCTATCTAATGTACTTTCATATGTTGGATTCATTGTTATGTTATTATTTGTATTAAACTGCTTATATATTAGGGTTACTGAATATGCCATTCCAGTTAATGATAGTACTAAAATTATTAAAATAACTATTATTTTTGAAATCTTATTCATCTCATCAAATCCTTTCTTTAGCAGGATTTTTCTTAATTGTTTTTTTCCTCTATGTATTATAGTTTTTGTATTTTGGAGAGTTTGTCCTAATATCTTTGATGTTTCTTCATATGATAATCCTTCTATGTTAACTAAATATATTGCATTTTTATATTTATAATCTAGTTCTTCTATTGCATTTAATAGTTCTTTTTTATTTTCATCTTTTATTATTGTTTCTAATATATCTTTTTGGATTTTTTCATCTTGAATATCATTATAAAAATAATTCTCCACAATTTCATTTCTTCTTTTTTCTACTTTTATGTAATTAAATGCTTTACTTTTAGCAACTAGATATATGTAATAT
>CAPNAQ010000138.1:0-3597 GCA_948663505.1 uncultured Clostridia bacterium
ATAATAATTATAAAACTACAATGTGTAATTGTCTAAAACAGAAATTATTAAATATTTCTTTTAATAAATCTAATATGTACAATTTAAAAAACGAAAATTTTAATAATTTTAATGAACTAATTTTTTCTGATGAAGTAGATTTATCAAAATATAAATTTAATATTTCACCAAGAAAAAATATTAATAATATAAAAGATAAATGTATCTCTTTTGTTAATAATTTTAATAATCCTAATTATAAAAATTTATTGTTTGTTGGTTCTACTGGTTTACGGTAAGACTTTTATGTCAAATTGTATTGCTGCTGAAATTCTAAAAAAAGGAAAAACTGTAATTTATCAAACATGCCCTGTATTACTTGAAAGCGTAATAAATTTTAAATTAAACAAATCTAAAAATTTACAAGAGGACTTTTATCAATCAATTTTAGATGCTGATTTATTAATAATAGATGATTTAGGAACCGAAAGCTTAAATAGTATGAAATTAAGCGAATTATTTACAATTTTAAATACTAGAATTCTAAATTTAAACAATAAAATAACAAAAACTATAATTTCTACTAACTTAGATATTAATGATATATTTAAATCATATGAAGAAAGAATTGGATCAAGAATTGCAGGATATTACGATATATATTATTTTTTCGGTGAAGATCTAAGATTTAAAACTAAAAAAGGAATAATTTAAAAATTCAATAAAAAACATGCAATATAATACTTGCATGTTTTTTATCATTTTATTCTACTTCCTCTTCTTCTATATCAGGTGTTAATGTTTCAATACTTACAACCTTTCCTCCATCATTAGTTCTCATTAAAGTAACACCTTGTGTTGCTCTACCAAGAATACTAATATCCTTTACATTAATTCTTATAATTGTTCCTGTATCAGTAATTAGCATTACATCATCATCTTCAGAAGCAATTCTAATTCCTACTAATTTTCCTGTTTTTGGTGTAATTTTATATGTAATTACTCCTTTTCCACCTCTAATTTGAACTCTATACTCATCTAATTCTGTTCTCTTACCAAAACCATTTTCAGTAATAGCAAGTAAAGTTGCCTTACCACCTGTAATAACAGATTCCATTCCTATTACACAATCATCATCATTTAATCTAATTCCTATAACACCTTGAGAAACTCTACCTATAGGTCTCACATCTTTTTCATCAAATGTTATGCACAATCCTTCTCTTGTAACAAGAACAACATTATCTTGCCCATCTGTAAGTCTTACGGCTATAAGCTCATCATCTTCTTTCAGTGTAATACCTTGTAAACCTGTTCTTTTTCCTGAATTATATTCTGAAAGAGCTGTTTTCTTTATTAATCCATTTTTAGTTGCCATTAATAAATATTTTCCTTCAGCAAAATTTTGAATTGGTATAACTGCTGATATCTTCTCACCTGCATCTAAACTTAATAAATTAACAATTGCTGTTCCTCTAGCAGTTCTGCCAGCTTCGGGTACTTCATATCCTCTTAATTTATAAAGTTTTCCTTTATTTGTAAAGAATAATATTGTATCATGAGTCGAAGCTGTAAATATTTGTTTTACAAAGTCCTCTTCCCTTGTTGCCATTCCTGTAATTCCCTTTCCACCTCTTTTTTGACTTTTATATGTATCTATTGGCATTCTTTTAATATATCCAAAATGTGTTAATGCAATTACAGTTTGTTCTTCTTTTATTAAATCTTCTACAACAAATTCTCCTGCTGCTGGCATTATTTTTGTTAATCTTTCATCACCATATTTATCTTTTATCTCAGTTAATTCATCTTTAATTATATCATACACTAGAGTTTCACTTGATAATATTTCTCTTAAATACGCAATTAATTTCATTAATTCATTATATTCTTCTTCAATTTTTTCTCTTTGTAAACCTGATAAAGTTTTTAATCTCATATCCAAAATTGCTTGTGCCTGAATATCAGTTAAACCAAATCTTTCCATTAATCTTTCTTTTGGATTATCATATGAAGAACGAATTATTGAAATTACTTCATCTATATTGTCTAAAGCTATTTTTAAACCCTCTAAAATATGAGCTCTTGCTAGTGCTTTATCTAATTCAAATTTTGTTCTTCTCAATATAACTTCTTTTCTATGTTCTATATAACAGTCCAAACACTGTCTTAAAGTTAAAATTTTTGGTTCACCATCAACTAAAGCTAACATAATTACACCAAATGTCTCTTGCATTTGTGTATGTTTATATAATAAATTTAAAACTACTTGTGGCCTTGCATCCCTTTTTAATTCAATAACGACTCTAGTTTTCTCTTTTCTATCTGATTCATCTCTAACTTCTGCTATTCCTTCTATTTTCTTTTCTTTAGATAACTCTGCTATTGTCATTACTAATTTAGCTTTATTTACTTGATATGGTAGAGATGTTATAATTATTCTTTGTCTATTTCCACTCATTTCTTCAATTTCAGCTTCTGCTCTCATTATAACTTTCCCTCTACCTGTTGTATAAGCTTGTTTTATTCCTTCTTTGCCTAGAATTGTTGCACCTGTTGGAAAATCTGGCCCTTTTATAATTTCCATTAATTCTTCTATTGTTACTTCAGGATTATCTATTATTTTTATAATTCCATCAATAACTTCTTTTAAATTATGTGGAGGTATATTTGTTGCCATCCCTACGGCTATACCTGATGAACCATTTACTAACAATGCTGGTATTCTTGCTGGTAATACTGTTGGCTCTTGTAATCTATCATCATAGTTTGGCATAAAATCTACTGTATTTTTTTCAATATCAGTTAACATCAATTCAGAAATTTTTGACATTCTTGCTTCAGTATATCTCATAGCTGCTGGACTATCTCCATCAACTGAACCAAAGTTTCCATGTCCATCTACTAATGGATATCTCATTGTAAAATCTTGTGCCAACCTTACCATTGCATCATATACAGAACTATCTCCATGAGGATGATATCTTCCTAAAACTGAACCTACTGTATTTGCACATTTACGATATGCCTTATCTGATGTAATTCCATCTTCATGCATTGAATATAATATTCTTCTATGTACAGGTTTTAAACCATCTCTAACATCTGGAAGTGCACGAGAAACAATAACACTCATTGCATAATCAATATATGCAGACCTCATTTCTTTGTCTATATCTCTTTCAATTATTTTTCCATCTCTTCTTTGAGGTGTTTCTTCCATTTTTTTCATTCCTTTCTAGCATATTTTCAAAAGTATTTTTTCTATTTTTTTCTATCTTTTGATTATTTTTCCTACATTTGTATTATACTAAAACACCACAAAATTTGCAAGCAATTTCTCCAAAATTCTTAGGGAAATACTAACATAAAAGTTACTACCCTTAGTTTTAAGATAGTAACAAAAATTATTATAAATATAATATCTAAACATCTTTTTTAATTATTGTTTATTTACATTCTATCAATAAATTTATACCATCTTTAAATCCCTGTATGTACATTTCTTTCATTATTATCGCTTTTTTTATATTTTCTTTTTCTTCTTTATTTTCTATATTTATATTTCTTGTCTTTTGAATTATTATTTTATCTAATTCTACATATCTTGAATCAAAT
>CAPNAQ010000138.1:3626-4275 GCA_948663505.1 uncultured Clostridia bacterium
GATTTAACATCATTATCCATTTTGTATCCTCCTATCTCTATAAAAATCAATTTTAACTATTCTCTATTTTACTAATAAGATTTATTACCGTTATTTTTAGCTAATTTTTATATTGCTTTTATACTTAAAACTTAGCTTTATAATATTTTTTCAAAATACTTAGTAAAAGTAAATAAAACTAGAAATTACGGAAAATCGTTTTTTTAAATTATATTTTAGGTTAATTTATATACTAATAGTATATATTTTATTTATACTTACAGTGTCTAGTATTTTTTTACTTTTGTTATATAATAATTTTACAATTAGGAGGGATATTAAAAATTATGACAAATAAAGAAGAAATAGGAAAAAGAATTAGCATTATACGTAACAATTTAAAAATGACCCAATATGAATTCGCGGAAGCACTAGAACTTTCTGAAGTATTTATAGCAAGCATTGAAACAGGAAAACGTTCTTTAAGTATAGAAACATTAACTAAAATTATTAAATTTACTGGAATTTCATCTGATTACATTTTATTTGGAAATGATTCAGACAATAGCAATATAGATAAAATAAATAGAATTTTAAAAAATCTTCCTGATAATATCATAAACTTTATTTATAAAATAATCATTTATACAAATTCATATTTTAAAAATAA
>CAPNAQ010000139.1 GCA_948663505.1 uncultured Clostridia bacterium
TAATTATATATTTATTTTCACTTTATCCTAATAAATTAAATAATTTCATAATGTTTACTATAATATGAAAATAGAGAGTGCCTCTTTTGAGACACTCTCAGCAATTGGATTGTTTATAATAACATTAAAGTATATTATATTTAAGTAAAAGCATTGTCGAACTACTTATACTTAAAGTTAAAAACTAAATTAATCTTTTTTTACTAAACTAGCTGGCATTTTTGGTTGATGCATCATGAACCAAACATAACAAGCTGTATTAGTAGATTTTGCATATTTTTCTGCTACTTTTGCTAAAAATTTTAACATAGAGCTTTCCTCCTTAAATTTTTATGTAATACAAAAATATTACCGGTGTATATTTTCGTATCAAACAAATTAATTTGAAGTACCTTCATATACTTCATACCCATACTTATTGTTTGTAATCCTATAAGCTAATTTCGTAATCATACATGTTTGTATAAAATAACCAAATATTAAAATATTTGCTATAACTGCACTATTTATAATTAATGCAATAATTAATCCTACTATAAAGCAAACATATGATAATATTTGTTTTTGCTTTCTAACTTTTTTACTTAAAATTGGGACATCTTCTGTATCTGCTGGGGCATATAATTTAATCATAAATATTCCAAATATCCCTAATGCTAAAATTAATAAATATTTAATCATATTATCTAATACTAATATATTAGATATATATGCTGTTCCACAATAAAATATGCTTGTTGAAACTATACATCCTATATGTGTTTTTAGATGTAATCCTCCAGAAAACGTTCTATATGGTAAAAGTATCAAAAATGTTAATAAAGTTATATTAAATACTCCTAATAAATATGCTATAAATAACATTATAAACAGTTTAGGTATTTCACCTAAAAGTATTTGTAAACCATAATTTATTATTTCTGCTCTTTCATCATCAATCTCTGGCATATTTTTTCTAATTCTATCGGTTAGAGATTGGCTGATTTTATCTATCATTTTCTCACCCACTTTTTCTTAACCTGGTGATAGTTTATCATGAATTTCTTCAAAATTAATTTTTGTTTTATGAAAGTGCTGTTTTCTTTTATAAAAATTTGCATTTTTATTTTCGTAAATGATTTTAGTATTTTCATAAAATATTGTTTATACTTTATATAGATTTTTATTAAGTACATGCTAAATTGTTACTATTTATAGCCAATAATAAATTTTAATATATTATTTAGAATAAACTGAAATTTAAAATATTTATAACATTTAATTCAGTGTGAGTTGTAACACAAAATTAAATGTAAAAAACACATCATTTTTGATGTGCTTTTCTTAAAATTATATATTATTAATGTCACTTAAAATACACCACGTTCCATTACTTTCAGGTAAATCCTTAAATGTGATTTCCTCTTTAGAAATTGGATGATGTATTGTTAACTCATATGCCCATAAAGCAATTTGTTTTCCCTGTCCTCTAGTTCCATATTTTTGATCTCCAAAAATACTATGTCCAAAATTAGATAACTGAACCCTAATTTGATGATGTCTTCCTGTATGCAAATTTATTTTTATCAGGCTCAATTTTTTTATGTCATTATATGTTATAACTTCATAATCCAGTTTAGCTAATTTTGAATTTTTTCTATCTTTGTTTACAACTTTGCTCATATTGTTTCTTTCATCTTTATATAAATAATCTTCTAATGTCCCGCTTCTTTTGCTCAATTTTACCATCAACAACAGCAAGATATTTTTTCTTAAAAATCTTATCTCTTACTTGTTCACTTAAACGTGAAGCAGCTTTTGAGGTTTTAGCAAAAATCATAATACCACCAACAGGTCTATCTAATCTATGCACTAGCCCTAAATATACATTTCCTTGTTTATTATATTTTTCTTTTATATATTGTTTTACTATTGTAAGCATATCTATATCACCTGTTTTATCCGATTGTGATGGAATATTAGGTGTTTTTTCTACTACTATTATATGATTATCTTCATATATTACTTTTAAATTAGCCATTTTCTCATATCCATTCTTATATTATTTTTAATATCATACTTTTTCCCATCTGCCAAAAATTCCACATGGTAGTACTAATTTTGAATTTTCCATAGGAATTCCAATCTCACCTGATTCAATATTTCCTTTAACATTTTTATTAACAGTTAAATGTAAAATATCCTCTAAAACTTTACATGATATACCTGTTGTATATGAATTAACTAAGAAAAACAAAGGATTATCAGATAAAACTTTTGTACATAATTCTACTAAATCATAAATATTATTTTCAAATTGCCAAACTTCCCCTTTTGCACCTCTACCATAAGAAGGTGGATCCATGATTATTGCATCATATTTATTTCCTCTTCTAATCTCTCTATTTACAAATTTTACAACATCATCAACAATAAATCTCACAGCTCTATTTTGTAATCCTGAACTTTCTATATTCTCTTTTGCCCATGTTGTCATACCTTTAGAACTATCTACATGACACACTGATGCACCAGCATAACTACAAGCTACTGTAGCTCCTCCTGTATATGCAAATAAATTTAGTACTTTTATTTCTCTTTTTTCTTTTTGTATCTTATTTATCATCCAATCCCAATTTACCGCTTGTTCAGGAAATAATCCCGTGTGCTTAAATCCCATTGGCTTTATATTAAATGTTAATTCTTTATATTTTATTTGCCATTGTTTTGGTATTTTTTTGTTAAATTCCCATGAGCCTCCTCCTGTGTTACTTCTATGATATGTTGCATTTATTTCTTTCCATTTTTTTGGGAAACTTTTTTCTTTCCATATTATTTGTGGATCTGGTCTTGATAATATTACATTTCCCCATTTCTCTAATTTTTGTCCATCTGCCATATCTATTATTTTATAATCTTTCCATTCATTTGCTAATTTCATGCTTTTCTCCTTCTTTATACATATTTAATATTATATCATGACTAAATTATTTAATATGTCAATTAATATTTTTTTAATTTTCCATATGTTAAATGTCTACTTTCTTATTATTTATATCAAAAAATTATTGATTTTTCAACAAAAAAAGCATGGTAAAACTCCTAATATATAGAAAACTTACATGCTCTATATTATTTTTATTTATTACTTAGTTCTTCTTTTAAATATTCATAAACATAACTAGAAGACTCATAATATAAATGAGTTTCGAAATCATTTAATTGTTCAAATGTTTTTGAATTATATACTATATCCATTGCTTCTTCCATTGTTATTTTGTTATCTTCAACCAAATACTGTATTAAATCTTGAGTTATACACTCAACTAGATAATTTAATTTTTCCAATATCATCTTTCTTTTACTCCCTTCAAAAATTTAATAGCTCTTTTTGTATGAAAAGAATATTGATCTGTTAATTCTTTATATGTTAGTTCTTTTATTAATGTATCAATATCTATTAATCCATTTACAAAAGTTCTAAATAGTACGATTATATCATCATCTGCTACAGGTCCAATTACTAAATCATATTTATTATCTGTATTACATTCTTTACTATTTATAAATGTAAATCTCTTATCTCTATTATTTAATATAAATTTTGCCCATTCTTTAGATGGATTATCAAATTTTTTTATATTTAATTCTTTATCTTCAAAAATTTTTTCATCTAACTCAAATGTATTTATTATTTTTATTCCACCTTGCCTTTTCACAACTCTTTCAGCCATAAATTCTGCTTGCTTTTTTATGGTAGTACAATAAAATCCTTGACCAAAATCTTTATATGGTTTACATTTTGATAAATCTATTTCATCTATTTTTAAATTTGATCCATGATATAATATCATTTAATATATCCTCCATTATTATTACATACTTTTTTTAAATCATCTATTGCATCATCTAATCCCACTGTATGTTCTGCTTCATAATTTTCTTTTAAAAATTCAATTCCCTTAAAATCTCTTAAATATATATATGCTTCTTTGCTTGTCATTTTACATTGTTTAGCAAACTCATTAATACATATTACTATATAATTAATTATATTTTTTTCTTGCTTAGACATATTCTCCTCCAAACTCTCTATTTATCCACTTACATTATACTACAATATGTTATGGTTTTTCAATCATTTATCTAAATTAAAATAAGAGCATGGTAAAATTCGTAATTTATAGAAAATTTACCTGCTCTAATATATTAAATACTCTCTAAAATCTTTATAAAAAAATATATTAAATAAAA
>CAPNAQ010000140.1:0-424 GCA_948663505.1 uncultured Clostridia bacterium
ATGCAAGTTTTGAAGAGATAAAAGATATAGAAAATCTAAGTAAATATACAATAGTATCAATAAATGATAAACTTTATATTGAAAAAATTTAGAAATAAAATAAATAATCAAAGAGAAAGAAGTGAAAAAATACAAATGAAAATACATAAGCCCGAAACTGTTGATACTCTAAGAGAGAGAGAGAGAGAGAGAGAGCTATACTTTAGTGAAATAATAATTCATAAGGCGAGAGATGAAACTTTATAATAGAAAACAAGAAAATAGAGAAAATAAAAATAGAAAAGAAGGTTTTAATTATAAAAAAAGAAAAAGGTATAACATTAGTATCATTAGTTATAACAATAATTATTTTATTAATATTGGCAGGAATAGCAATATGGGCATTGACAGGAGAGAATGGATTATTTGCAAGAGCAAAAGAGGC
>CAPNAQ010000140.1:434-4213 GCA_948663505.1 uncultured Clostridia bacterium
AGAGAAAAAACACAAAAGGAGGCAGCAACAGAAAAAATAAATTTAGTAATAGCAGATGTATATACAAAAAGTTATGCAGAAAAACAAGAGAATCCGACATTACAAGATTTAGCAGATGGACTATGTGAAGATGAAGAGATGGAATATGTAGATATAGCAACAAGAAAAACAAGTTCATTAGATAAAATAGAAGTAGGGACAAATGAAGCAATATATGTAAAACTAAAAAAATATGCATATGAATTTAAAATAGATGGGACATTAAAAATAGTAGAGATAGATGGAATAAAAGTTTCAGATTCAACAGGAAGTACAGGCGGAGGTACAGGAGATACTGGAAATACAGGAGGAAACACAGGTGGAACAGGAAATACTGTGACAATTGATAAAGAGGAATACGAAAATCTAAAAAGTACAGTCTCAAGTTTAGCAAGTACAGTTGAAAATTTAAATAAAGAAATGAGTAATTTAAAAAGTGATATACAAACTTCAAATTTTACAAGAGTTAAATTATATGATAAAGGTGAAATATTTAATACTCCAACTGATTGGACTGAAATAGGTAAAGATATAACATTGCCAGATATATCATCATATAAATATTTGGAATTTCAAATAGATAACAATGGTTGTTTTGAAAAGACTATAATTATAGCAAGAGATCAATTAATATATAATAGTTCAAACACTATTTCATATACCAATAATTCTACATTCTATCTAGATATTGTTCCACCAGAAAACAGTAAGTTATGTTGCTGGTTTAAAAATTCTACAACTCTTAGGGTTGGTTATGGTTATTCAGCAAAAAGTGGTCTAACAATAAAGATAAAGAAGATAAATGGAATTCTATAAAGCAAAAAGCAAGAGATATTTTCTTGCTTTTTTTTAATTAGTATAGTAGAATCTAAAATAGATATGAATAATATATATAAATTATTTTTTTAATAATGAATGGAGAGAAAAAATGAAAAAAAATAGAGGAATAACAATGTTATCATTAGTAGTAACAATAGTAATATTATTAATAATAGCAGGAATATCAATAGGAACAGGAAATAATATAATAAAACAAACTGAAATAGAAAATATAAAGACAAACATGTTATTAATAAAAGTAAAAGGATTAGAATATGCAGAAAACGCCAACTTTAAACTAGGAACAAATATAGACACTATAAAAGAAGGTGATGAAAAAAGCAGTAGAATTCAGAAAGCGAAAGCTGAATTAAAAGGGGAAGAAATAGTTGACATAGATCAATTAAGTAATAAAATAGGAATAACACAAGAAAACCTTGAAGCAGAAAATGCAGCATATGTATATTATTATAAGCTAACCTCAGAAAATCTTACTGAAATGGGAATATCAAATATAAAATCAGATGATAAAAATGGATTATACATAATAAGATATGATATTAAAAATGTACAAGTTGAAATATATAATTTAAAAGGTATTGAAAATGAAGGAGAGACTTATTATTCACTAAATGAAGTAAATCAGATATAAATAGAAATTTAAAATTTAGAATATAATAGGTTCTGTATTAAAATTAGAATTTAATTTTGAGAGTTACAACTAATAGTAAAAATTGGAGGACAAGTCAATAAAATGAAAGAAAAAGAATTAGAAAGACTAATAAATTATAAGAAAATAGAGAAAGAAATATATGAAAATGGATATAAAAATATATGTGGTATAGATGAAGCAGGAAGAGGACCTTTAGCAGGACCAGTAGTTGTTGCAGGTGTAATAATGCCTAAAGATTCAATGATAGAAGGAGTTAATGATTCAAAAAAAGTTTCAGAAAAAAAAAGAGAGATCTTATATGATAAGATAATAGAAGAAGCAATTAGTTATTCAATTGCAATAATAGGACAAGACATAATTGATAAAATTAATATATTACAAGCAACTAAGCAAGGAGTTACATCTGTTGTTAAAGGATTAGATGTTAAACCTAATCTAATTATAATTGACGCATTGCAAAATATAGACACAGCAGGAGTTCAATATAAATCAATAATTAAAGGAGATGCAAAAAGTTATTCAATTGGAGCTGCTTCAATCTTAGCTAAAGTAACAAGGGATAGAATAATGAGGCAATGGGATGAAGTTTATCCTCAATATGGTTTTGCAAAACATAAAGGATATGGTACATCTGCACATATTCAGGCTATTAAAGAATATGGATTATGTCCAATTCATAGAAAAAGTTTTACAAAAAACTTTATATAATAAATTAACTAAGATATATTAAAGAAAATTTAGGCAAAAGAAAAATTTTGATAAAGGGGAATATATTGTTAAATGAATATTTTAGAAATTATTGAAAAGAAGAGAAATAAAAAAGAATTAACAAAAGAGGAAATAGAATATTTTATAGAAGGATATGTAAAAAATGAAATTGCAGATTATCAAGTAGCTGCGTTGATAATGGCAATTTTTTTAAATGGCAATACAAAAGAGGAGACAACAAATTTAACATTGGCAATGGCACATTCAGGAGAAATTTTAGATTTATCAGAGTTAAATACAATAATAGTGGATAAGCATTCAACAGGAGGAGTAGGAGACAAAGTTTCGATTTGCTTATTGCCTTTAGTAGCATCATTAGGAGTAAAAGTTGCAAAAATGTCAGGAAGAGGATTAGGATTTACAGGAGGAACAGTTGATAAAATGAAATCAATACCTGGATATAAAACAGAAGTATTAATATCTGATTTTATAAGAAATGTTAAAAATATTGGAATAAGTATGATTTCACAAACAATGAATTTAGCACCAGCAGATAAAAAAATATATCAATTAAGAGATAGCATTGCATGTGTAGAAAGTATACCTTTAATTGCTTCAAGCATAATGAGTAAAAAGATTGCAAGTGGAGCACAAAAAATTGTATTGGATGTTACAGTTGGAAAAGGTGCATTTATGAAAGATATAGAACAAGCAGAAATTTTGGCAAATGAAATGATTGAGATAGGAAAATTAGCAAATAGAGAGACAAAATGTATATTAACAAATATGGATGAACCATTAGGATATGCAGTAGGAAATAATTTAGAGGTAATAGAGGCAATAAAGTTTTTTAAAGGTGAAATGCCAAAAGATTTAAAAGAAGTAGTATTAGAACTTGGTGCTTATATGATGAAATTATCAGATAAAGGTGATAACATAGAAGAAAATAAAAATAAAATGATTGAAAATATATATAATGGTAAAGCTTATAGCAAATTTTTAGAATTGGTAAAAAATCAAGGTGGAGATATTTCATATATTGAAAATACAGAAAAATTTCAAAAAGCAAAATTTATAAAGAAAGTTATTTCAAAACAAAGTGGATATGTTTATGAAATTAATGCAAAAGATGTTGGTAAGGTTGCATGTGCATTGGGGGCAGGAAGAGTTAGAATTGAAGACGAAATTGATTATTCTGTAGGTATTGTTTTATTAAAGAAAGTGGGCGACTACGTAAATATAGGGGAGCCTTTAGCAGAGATTCACGCTAATAGTGAAAGTTCTTTAAACTTAGCTGAATATAGTTTATTGGATATTTTTAAGATAAAAAATGATTTTGTGGGATTTGAAAATACTATTTTAAAAGTAATGTAAAAGGTTAATGTTTTATAAATTAATATTTAAGTTTGGGATTTTTGCAAAACTATATTATTTAGAAAAAAGATATATATCTTTTTTCTATAATCAAATTAAAAAATAAAAACCAAAACTTAAAAAATTAATACTATTGAAATTGCATATAAATTAGTGTTATAATTAA
>CAPNAQ010000141.1 GCA_948663505.1 uncultured Clostridia bacterium
CTAAATAATTAATATTATATTTATTCTCTATAGCCCAATCTATTAAAATGTTATTTTTTTTGCCTCTATGCTCTGTTACATTTGAAAGAGCAAATTTTATATTTTTCTCATTTAGCTTATCTATGTATGCTAATAAATCCTTTTCATCTTTTTCTGTCCAATTATTATTTTCATTATAACTCGCATCTCCTAAAAAATAAGGTGGGTCAAAATAGCAAAAATCTTCAGGTGTCAAATTATCTATTTTAAATTTTTTAAAATCTTCATTAATAAATTCTACATTTTTATTTTTTAACTTTTCACAAAAAGCTAATAAGTTCTTTCTAATTGAACCATTAAAGTCTCTTTTTCCCACTGGCATATTAAATTCTCCAGCACTATTAAATCTGATTTGATGGTTAAATCCATATATAATTAATGTTAAAAATTTAAATGTTTTCTCATCTGAATCTTCCTTCATTTTATTATAATCTTCTCTTAACTTTAAATACCTATCTTTATTATAACTTCCCAACCCTGTTGAACTGTTACATTTATAATACTTATATCCATTTATATATGTATTACTAAGATTATATTGTAAAATAATATCATCTAATTTATCAATAATTTGAGTATATGAATATGTTTTAAATAAATTTAAAACATTTATTAAGTATTTCTCTTTATCTACAGCTATTACTTTTTTAGAATCTATATTGACTCCTACATTTCCTCCACCACAAAAGTAATCAACAAAAGTGTTTACTTCTGTTGGAATTCTTTTTGTCAATTGTTGTAATAATTTATACTTACCACCAATATAATTTAATGGAGATTTCGCAAATTCTTTATTCATATTTAGTTCATAAGAAATTCGTTCATTTTCTTGCTCACAAACTTCACATAAAAATAATCTCTCTTTATGGTTTTCAATATTTGTTTTTCCAGTTGTAAAAAAGTTAAATTCTTTCTCAAATACCTTCACTTTCCCTTTTTGGTCTAATATTTCTAATATTTCTGTATCAGATATCTTAGCTTGTGATCTTGAATTTCCCTTTTGCCCCATATTATTATATGAAACAATAATATATTTGCAATTGCAGTGTTCAATTAAATCTTTAAACGCATTTGAAGCTCTATTCGTACAATAGTTACTCTTTATATTGCTTCTATCCATTTTCTTTGCTACACCATATACTTTCGGTTTTTTCCATTCTGCAACATTTTCTAAAAGATGATATGCATCTCCATATTGCCTTGAATTATATGGAGGATCTATATATGCTATATCAGCTTTTACTTTTTTTACTAAATCGTTTGAGTCCATACTATATATTTCATTTTTTATTTTTTGATTTTTATCAATATCTAAAGCAAACATTTCAAAATTGTCTTGCAAATTTTGTTTCTTTCTATATGCATCATAATGTCCAACTGTATTAGCTATTTTATCCATAGAATATAATAAACTGGTAATTAATATATACTTTTCTCTTTCATTAATCTTATTATTTGCATACTTATTTTCTATATCTTCTCTTATATAACCAATTTTTTTGCAATCATTTTCGCTAAAATATGTATTTTTATATATTTTTGAGAAATAATTATCTTCTATATTATCCATACTATTATATTCTTTAATAATTTTTTCAACCTTTTTTTCACTAAATTTTTCATTTCCTAAGAAAGCTCTATATACACAATAATTTGATTTTAACATATCATTTATATATATTTTTTTACCTTTTTCATAAAAATAATTTGATACTACACCAGTACCACCAAAAATATCAAAAATAGATTTGAATTCTCCACAATTTTTTTCTATTGTTTCATCTATGAAATCTAATAATTTATATTTGCTTCCTAAATATCTACGATTATTAATATTTAATTTTTTCATTTGCATTTCCTTTCTATGCATCTTATGCATCTTTTAAAATTATATAAAAAAAGAAAGAATTAGTCAATTCTTTCTCATATATAATCTTTAAATATTTTCTATTTTTTCTTTTACAAGTATATCATACCACTTTAAATCATTTATTTCCTCATCTTTATAAGCATTTTCAAATAGTATGTACAATTCATTATATTTTAAATCTTTTTGTAATATTATAACTATATCATTTATGGATAATGGAATGATTTTTAAACCTTTTTTATTTTGGTCATTTTTACCTTTATACCAATAATTTTTCCTACTTCTAAAGTCACTTAATACCTCTTGATTTAATATGTTAGCAACAAAAATGGCATATGAACTTTCATTATCATATTCTTGTATATTCCTAATTAGATGCCTTGATACTGGCTCCATCTCTGCTTTTCTTTGTGAAGTAGAATCTGTTAAAGTTGCTTCTATTAAAAGCTCATGTTCATTATATACTACATTTTTTTGATAATTATATACAATATCAGCAGTTCCACCACCAGCGTGATTTTTAGGTAATAGATTAGCATCTAAGCTTAATTTCATAAATTCTAAAATATTTCCTATTTTATTTGATATCCTATACCAAGCTATTGCTAAGACATACTCTAAAATTGTAGGAATCGTTGCTTCGCAATCTAAATATTCCTCTACTTCTTTTCTATTATCATTTTCTATATCTCTAAATAATGCAATGAGATTTTCTTTTTTGAATTTATTTTCTATTAATTCTTCAAATCTCTTTAATCTTTCATCTTGAATAAAATCTTTAACATTATCTATTGATATTCTGCTTTCTGGATAATCAAATTTAATTTGAGCTATAACATCATTTATGTCTATATTTAAGCAATCATATATTTTTTCAAATTCAATATTATGTTCTATATATTCTTTATAGTCTTTGTTGTTTAAAAATTTTGTATTTAATAATTCTTCAGCTATATTTAAAAAATAATATTTAGGCAGTATATCTAATTCTACTTTATTATCCATAAATATAATTATATCTGTCAATGAAAAATATCTTCTATTTAAATCAGCATAATCTTCTAAAGTTGCCTTCCATTTTGCTGTCTGCATAATTCTAAAAAACTCTGTGTTAAATGCTATTTTATCTTTTGCATTAAAAATCTTTGTAGTCTTTAAATAATCTTTCCATTTATCAGTATGTATGTCTTTTAAACTATATCCAAAATAGTCCTTCCAATATTTTGCCACTTTTGAATTTTTATTAGATTGTAATTTGATAAATTCTATTATTTTATTTAGTTCATCTTCTCTTAATTTTCCTTGTACTATATCTAATAAATCTTTATAAAATTGAAATAGATCTTTTGAATATTCTTTACTTTTTCTATTCATATCAACTTTTGCAAATTTTTCTAATGTATCTATATTATTATTATTCATAAATTCCAAAGCTTCTTGATAATTTTCCATTGCGTTCATTCTATTGTTTATAATGTCTTCAATTGTTATTTCTTTTTTCCTTAGCATTTTTATTGTTTTTAACATATCTTTCGCTTCACTATTTTTCAAACACAATGGTAATAGATACGTAAATTCTTCTCTCTTTAAGTATCCTAGATTAGATAATAAATATATTAATACTATAAAGGGTTTGACTTCGATGCTTGTACCAGTCTTTTGCATTTTTAATAACTGTTTTAAATAGATATAACTATCTTTGTGAATATTGAATATATTATTATCTTCAAAATTCCTACTTTTTATTATTTCAATAATGTTGTATCCTACTTGAGTTATTTTTCTTTCTTTATCTATTACTCCAATCTCTACTAAACCTGAAGTTTTTTGTCTAGCATCTTTATCTTTTCTTTGAGCATTTCCTATTACAAACTGACTTTTATGCATTATATTATAATATTTTTCCTGCGTAAAATAATCCCATATTTTATTTTCTTTATTACTCCAAAGCTCATTTAACATTTGTAGTTGTCTCTCTATTTTGTAATTCAAATTTTGTACTCTAAAACTTGTTGTCCCCAAGTTCCAACAATATGATTGAAAAGCCATAATATTCCCTCCATTATAATGCATTTTATCATATTATTTAAAATTTTCCAATATCTCTATAATATTTTAATTTTACAAAACTTAAAGCAAAAAGAGTAAAGTTTTAAACATTTATTCTCAAATCCACCTTATATATTTCTATATAAGTATCTCTTTATTATAATTATGTATATCAAAATATTCTATTGCCTTATTATATCCTTCTATTCCTGCTTTTTCTATATCTGCTATTATTTTTATA
>CAPNAQ010000142.1 GCA_948663505.1 uncultured Clostridia bacterium
TGATATTTTTGATGCTGCTTTTGAGTCAGGAATTAGCCCTTTACATATTGTTGCAACTATTTTTCAAGAACTTGGAAGAGAGAATCCATCAAGAATAATATCTGGTACAGTTCCTGGATATGAAGGTTTGTATAATTTTTATAATTATGGTGCAACTGATGGAGAAGGTAACATTGAAAGAGGCTTAGAGAAGGCTAGAGAGTATGGTTGGACTACACCTAGATTTGCTATTATAGATGGAGCTAAAAGAGTTTTAGCAAGTAATTATATTGCAGTAGGACAAACAACAAAGTATTTTTATAAATTTGATGTTGTTCCAAATGAAATTTTGAAGGAATCTGATGGTACAAAAACTTTTAAGAGTAGTGATTTTTATAATCATCAATATATGACAAACTTGAGAGATCCTTCTTCTCAAGCGGGTACGTTGTATAAGATTTATAATGAAAATAGAGTTTTGGACCAGAAGTTAACTTTTGTTATTCCAGTATATAATAATATGCCTGCTGAACCTGCTCCAGTTCCTACGAGTTTACATGGGGATGAGACATATGGATTGTTTTTCGTAAATACGGCATTTGAAGGTGGAGTTATTTTAAGAGAAGGCCCTGGTACATGGTATAATTCGTTAGGTACTTTATATAGAGGTTCAATAGTTCTTCATATAGGCGTTGAAGGAAATTATGGTAAGGTTAAGATTTTAGCTGCGACAGATTTTAACTGGGATACAAGACAGTGGAATTATGAAGAAAAGATTGGATATGTTACAAATGAATATCTTACAAAGCTAGGAAGTGTTGTAATACCAGATTATAGGGATCAAGTTGATATGGGAACAGGCGGTTCTGGTCCTATAGTGTCACCTGGTGCTGGAGAATTTAAGATAAATGAAGAGGATTCGACTATTGTTATGACGCCTGAAACTACAGCTAGAACAATTAATTCAAAATATAAAGATGCAGTTATTATATGGACAAATGGAACAGATATTTCTAATACTGATAATTTAATTGTAACTAATTCTACCATTAAGATTGGTGAGAAAGTATATAAGGCTGTAAAGCTTGGAGATGTTAATTGTGATGGATTTATTAAGGCGTCAGATTATGTTTTGATAAAAAATTATATAATGAATAATTAAGTTTTGTATTATAGGAAAGTTTTCCAAACTTCTTATAATATAAAATATTCCACAGAAAATTGCAAAGCAATTTAAATATTATAAGTTTAAGGAGAGAAAAAATGAATAATCAAAAAATTAAAAAAATTTTTATATTATTAGTATTTGGATTTTTTATGTGGCTTTTTTCTAATTCTTCACAAGGAGCATATATCTCAGTAAGTCCAAGTTCAACAAAGGCAACACCTGGTCAAACAATAACATTAACAATATCATCTGATTGTATAGGAAAAGTAAATTTAGCAGTAGCAAATGGAAGCCTTTCAGCAAGTTCTGTTTTTATAGATGGATCACAAACAGTTAATTTAGTAGTTGGAAATTCTGGTATAGCTGTAGTTACAGCTACACCAATTGATATGGCAGATTTAAATGGTACAACAGTATTTATTCCATCAAAAACTACATCAATAAGTATAGAAGCACCAGTAAAAGATCCAATAGATAATAATAATCCACCAAATAATAATAAGCCAGGAAATGATAATAATACGCCCCCAAGTAAACCAACAGAAAAATCTTCTGTAGCAACACTTTCAAATCTTGGAATAAAGCCAAATGATTTTTCAGGATTTAAATCAAATACATTTACATATAGTACAGAAGTTCCAAATAAAGTTGAATCAATAGAAATATATGCAGTAGAAGCTAAGGGACAAGAGGGAAAACAACAAATATCTGGAACTGGAATAAAAAAATTAAAAGAAGGAACAAATACATTTGAAATAGTAGTTACAGCAGAAGATGGAAAAACTAAAAAAACATATACATTAAATATTGATAGAAAAAAAGAAGATAAAAAAGAAGAAGAAAAGCCTGAAGAACCAAAACAAGAAGAGCCAAAGGAAAAAGAACCTGAAGAAAAGCCAAAAGAAACTATATTTGGTTTAGCCGAATTAAATATTAAAGAATTAGAAATAGAACCAAAATTTCAAACAGATATATATGAATATAAAGTCGAATTAAAAGAAGATGTTGAAAAACTTGATATATCAACATTAGCGACAGATGAAAATAGTAGTATTGAAATTACAGGAAATGAAAGTCTACAAGAAGGAGAAAATATAATTACAATTATTGTAAAAGGTGAAAAAGATGATAAAATAGCTACATATCAAATAATTGTAAATAAAATTATAGACAAAAAAAATGGTGAAGTTGCTCCATCACAAAAAGATAAACAGGATATGATAGAAAATATTATTATATGTGCATTAGGTGCTGCAATCATTGTAATAATTATAGCTATTATTATCTTAAAAGTTAGAAAAAATAAAAAAGCAAATAGTGAATTTGTTCAATATGGTGGTTTATATGATTATGAAAAAGATAAATTAGGTGATGATAAGGATTCAGATAATAAAAATGATAATAATGTTGAGCCTATTGAAGAAAAGTCTGATAAGAAAAAGAATAAAGGCAAAAGATTTAAATAATTTTTAATAGTTAATAGTTAATATATAGATTTTATATATTAACTATTTTTTTACAAAAAAATGTTTGACATCTTTTTGTTTGTATGATATTATATATAAAACAAATTAAGAAATGGAGTGGTATAAATGCCAAGAAAAAGATCCGAATTAAATGGAAGAGAAAAATCAATATTAAGATATATTGAAAAACAAATAATGTCAGCAGGTTATCCACCTTCTGTAAGAGAGATTGGAAAAGCAGTAGGATTAAGTTCAACAGCAACAGTACATGGATATTTAGCAAGACTAGAAGATAAAGGCTACATAAAAAAACAGGATAAAAAAGGAAGAACATTACGTTTATTAAAAGGAACAGATGGTGTAGAAAAAAAGACATCAACAAAAGACTTTTATACACAAAAAGAATTAGTAGATGTTCCAATAGTAGGAAAAATAACTGCAGGAATGCCAATATTAGCAGTAGAAAATGTAACAGATACATTCCCAATACCAATAGATTTTGTTGGAAACTCAGACTGCTTTATGCTTACTGTTAGAGGTGAAAGTATGATAGAGGCAGGAATATTAGATGGTGATTACATATTAGTAAGAAAACAAAATGACGCAACTAATGGAGAAATAGTTGTTGCATTAATAGAAGATGAAGCTACAGTTAAAACATTTTATAAAGAAAAAGATCATATTAGATTACAACCTGAAAATAGCACAATGGATCCAATAATAGTTCCAAACTGTGAAATTTTAGGTAAAGTATGTGGTGTATTTAGAAAGATGTAAGAAAAAAAGAATTATTGTGAAACTTTTTTAATCTTTCTATAATATAAAATAAAGGAGTTAAAAATGATTAAAAGAGTTATTTTTGATATTGATAATACTTTAATTCCGTGGAAAGAAGAATATAATGAAGAAATAAAGGAAGTATTAAAAGAGTTAAATATACAATATACTATAGAAGAATATAATAAAATTATTGAGGCATTTATTAAATATGAAGATGAATATTATATTTTTGATGAAAAATTAATGTTAGAATATATAAATAAATATACAAATATTGAGTATCCAAAAATTTTTTTAACTAGCATTTTCAAAAGATGGGAAAATTGTTTAACAAGTGAATTAGAGCCTAAAATAGTTGATATACTAGAATATTTAAAATCTAAATATGAATTAGTTATTTTAACAGATTGGTTTGCACAACAACAAAAACAAAGATTACAAAAGGCAGGTATTCTAAAATATTTTGAAAATATATATTCAGCAGAAAAAACAAAAAGAAAACCTTTTAAAGAAGCATTTATTCAGGCAGTAGGATCAAATAAACCACAAGAATGTGTGATGATTGGTGATAGTTTGGAAAGAGATATACAAGGAGCTTTAAATGCAGGTCTTAAAGCAATATGGTTTAATCCAAATTTTCAAAATAATCAGAACAATAAATATTTAATAGTTAGCAAAATTGAAAGTTTAAAAGATATTTTATAATAGTATAATAAATTA
>CAPNAQ010000143.1 GCA_948663505.1 uncultured Clostridia bacterium
AAAATTTATACTCATAGATAGAAACAAATTTAATTTTTTATGTAAATAGTGAAGTAGCAAAATAAACATTGCTACTTCACTTATGCGTTTTTAGATTATAATAATTCTTCAAGTTCTTCTCTTAAAGATATTATTCCTCCTCGTAATTCTTCACTAAAACATAATTGTTCGCTTGCCCATTTAATTTGTTTATCTGTCACAAATTTTGATACTTCAGGCAAATAATGACCGTAAAATTTTTTGATTTCTTCGGTTGCTCTTTCTGGTGTTACGTCTAATGCTTCATAATCTTTCCACGCCATAATTTCTACCTCAGTAAAATTTCTTGGAGACTCTTTGAAACCTCCAAATTAGTTAATTGTTAGTTTCAAAAACTTTTACTAAAACCATTATAACATATTTCATGTACATTGCAACTTTAAGTTATTTTTCACAGGTGATTGCTTATTTCTATTTTGTTGGTAACTTTTGCCATGCAAGATGTGAGGCATTACTATCAATACTTAATCCTAAAAGTTCTGTATTCATTTCCTGAAAATATGTATAAGTTCTTGAAAAAGCAACCATTTCTGTAGTACATACTGGGGTAAAGTCTTACAATGTGGGGATGTTTTTTTGTTATGTTTATTTTTAAAACTCATCATTCATCAAAAAGTCAAATATATTAATATGTTTAATTCCATCTCTTGAATAATCTTCTTCATCTGATGAAATAACATATCTTGGATATGAATCATCAATTCCAATGTATGCTCCAAATTCTCTTTCTTTAGTTTCTTCTGTAGATAAAGAATAGCATACTTGAATATATTTTAATTCTTTATTTTTAGTTGCAACAAAATCCACTTCGCCTTTTTTAGTTTTTCCAATATATACTTCATAACCTTTGGCAATTAAATCATTATATACTATATTTTCTAGTGAATTTGAATAATTAACTTCTTTATTATTAGTTTTTATTTTCTTAACACCTAAATCAGAAGCATAATATTTATTTAATGTCTTTAATACACTTTTTCCTTGAATGTCATATCTATAAACTTTGTTCATTATAAAAGTTGAACATAATGCTTCTAAGTAATTGTATAAGGTATCAGTAGCAATTTCATGATGTTCACTTTTCAAATAATTCAAAACATTATTAGCTGAAAATTCTTTGCCTTCTGTTTCTAAAACATATTGTAATATTTTATTAAAAGATGTGATATCTTTTATATTTAATCTTTCTACAACATCTTTTAAAAGTATAGAATCATATACGTCTGATATATAGTTTAATTTTGCTCTTCCATTATCAAAAGAGAATCTTTGTGGAAGAGAGCCCCATTCAAATATGTCTAATAATAGTTTTTTATAATCTTCTTTTTTTATATTTTTAAATTCTACTATTTCCTTAAATGTTAATGGTTGAACTCTAAAGCTCACATATCTGCCAGATAAATCTGTAGACAATTCTAAAAAAGTCATTTTACTATTAGAACCAGTTATAAATATGCTAAACTGATTTGTAATTCTTAAAGAATTAATGCCTTTTTCAAAATCTTCAACTTTTTGAATCTCATCTAAAAAAACATAATACTTATTTTTATTATTTGTAAGGCTCTTAATATAATCATTTAAATCTTTAGCAGTTTTTATAAAGCTATAATCTAATGATTCAAAATTTATATAGATTACTTGTTCTTCACTAATTCCTTTTTTCTTTATTTCATCTATTATTTGTGTTAAAATAACTGATTTTCCACTTCTTCTTAATCCATATATTATTTTAATTAAAGATGTTTCATCATAAAAATCCCTAATTTCACTTAAATATTTTTCTCTAATTAACATATCAATTCACCTCAAATATATTTTATCATAAGTTTAAATATTTGTAAAGTTATTTTGATGTACTGGAATAACTTTTGATTTTCGACATTTATTTTGATATGATGGAATAAATTTAAAGGCAATATTTATATTAATTTTTCAATATCTACTTTTAAATCAAATTTTACAGTTTTATCACTATAAATCCATATCGTATCAATTACATTTTCTAAAACATATCTACTAGAAACTTTTGACAATATAATTTCATCAAAATATTCCATTGTAGTTTTTAGCTTTTTTATTTTTTCTTTTGAGATTTCTTGTTCTTCTTTTTTTAGCATAAGATTTAATTTTTCTATTTTATTTGTTTTATCTTGTTCTAGTTCTTTGTATGTATTTTCTATCATTTGTTTTCGATATTCGCTAGTATTTGCTGTTAAATCTCTTATTTTTTGATTTAATAATACTTTATATTCTGCCTTTAAAGTTTCAAGCTCATATTTAATCTTTTCTTTATTAGTTTGTATATTAGTAGTTTTAGTTTCAATTTTTATTTTATCCATTTCATCATGGTATTTCTGTTTTGTGAATTTCAGAAACTCCTTTAAATGAATAATCATATCACTTTCTTTTATTTCATGACATTTACATCTTGATTTGCCATAAGTTCTATATTGTGAACATTCATATCCTTTTTGCTTTTGTTTTCTATTCATTGTTATACCACTAACCCCAAAACCACAATCTCCACACCTGACTAATCCTGAAAAAGCATAAGTTCTTTTTCTTGTTCCGACAAGTAGTTTTTGAATTTGCTTTTCTTTTTCGAATTTCTTGGGCTAATTCAAATGTTTCTTTTGGAATAATTGCTTCGTGATGATTTTCAAATACAAAATGTTCTTCTTCTGGAAGTTTGATTGCTTTTCCTCTTATAGAAACTGTTTTCTTTTTATGAGTTCTTAAGTTTCCTGTGTATACATCATTATTTAAAATATTACTTATCATATAAGTAGACCATAATTTTTGTACAGGATGTTTGTATATTCTTCCTCGTTCTAAATGCTTTTGGCTATAATACATGGATGGGGTAGGGTAGCTATAGTTACTATTTAAAATATCACAAATTTTCTTTCTACCTAATCCATCTTCAATATATAATTTATATATTAGTTCTATAACTGGTCTTATTTCTTCATCTACATATAACTTTGTAACATCTTCTGTATCTTTTACATAACCATAATAATTTCCCATTATTAATCTTCCCGATTTTTGTTTAGAATACATATGATCTCTAGTTTTTCTTGAACAGTCCTTTACATATCTTTCGTTAAACCATGTTGTAATTCCAATTGTATCATCTCTGTCATTTAAAACATCATAAGTTCCGCCCATTTCTGAAACTAGAATTAAATTTTTTTGTATATTTTTAAATTCGTCTATAAGCACTAAAACTTTTCCATTATTTCTTCCAATTCTTGATAAATCTTTTGCTATAACTACATCAATATTTCCTTCTTGTACTTTATTCATCATTTTTGAAAACTCAGGTCTATTAAAGGTATATCCCGAAACATTGTCATCTATGTAGAAATCTTTATCTTCGATAATCCAATTACGAGAAATAGCATAATCTTTAATAATTCTTTTTTGCTCTTCAATACTTGCATAATTTTCTTTATCTTCATCTTTAGACAGTCTACAATATCCTACAACTGTCATTTTTTCCTCCTCACTTGACCTGATATTGCCTATGTGCTGTATGTTAACATACATTACGATTTAATTCCACCTGTTTCACAATAATTCTTTCAAGAATTTCGGGATAATTCTCTTTTCCTGATATAAAAATAGATATATGATATTTCTCTTTTTTATATTTTTCAATTATTTCTTTCGTTTCTTGTTTTTCTAATTCATCTTTAGTTAAATAAATTTGCATATATTTTGTATTAGAGATTTTGTTAGAAGTAATTTGCATTTTCTTTAACTCCCTCATAATATTTCTCCTAAATATTATGCAAAAGAGATTTATAAATATCTCTTTTATCTAAAAATTACTTTAGTAAAATTCTAATACTTTAATTTTTATTATTTTTCAAATGCATCCCTCCCTCTATAATAAATATAAGAACACGAAAATTTTATAAAATGGTGCATTTTTATAAAATTTTTATATCCTTCTATATATAAAAGTCCATTTTTTTGATTAGATGTTGCATTTTTTGAA
>CAPNAQ010000144.1 GCA_948663505.1 uncultured Clostridia bacterium
ATTTTATAATATCTTTTTTCTTTATTGTTTTTAGATATTTCAATAAAATCAGACTTATTATTAACAAGTGGTATTTCTTTTTCATTTTCATATAATTTAAAATATATTGATTCATCTGCATTTGATAAAATTTCTATATTATATTTTAAATCTACATCTGTTCCCTTTTGCTCATTATAGTTTTTTACTGTAAAACAATATTCTCCATAATTATTTGTTGCTGTTATATCAATACTTGGATCATTTTCTATTGTTAATATAGGCTCTGCAACTTCTGCTTTTCCATTTATTATTATATTTTGGACTTCTTTTGCAAATGTATATCCACATAATAACAATAATACTATTAAAAATGCTATAATTAATATTGTGGTTATTTTATATTCTTTTTTATCAATTTTATCATTTGTTTCTATTTTACCTTTTTTTACTATTGGTGGCATTAAATTAATGCTTTTGTTTTTACTCATATTTTCTCCTTTATTTCTTTTTATATAAAAACCATCTTCATATTTTTTATTTAGTCTCTTTAATCTTATATTTCAGTTTTATTATTTACATCTTTTCACCAAATAATATTATACTTTTATGCTTGTGGTTCTACTTGTGTTCCTGTAACAACAACATTAAATGTGTAATCATTTAATGTCTTTGCCTCTCTTGTATCAATTTCATCATTTTTATCTTTCTCATCTTTTGTTGTACCTGTTTCATAACTCCAATTCCAACCAATGGTAATAATTTTAACTTTATCATTATCATTTGCATTTATTACACCTGTCAACTTATCTTTCAATTCTTCAAGTGTATTATATGTTTTATTATCATATACAAACTTTAAATTTGTAGGCTTTGATGTTTCATTTTCAAAATTTATTATATAATTTATTCCAACATCTGAATTATTTGCATCTATTTTGATTTGAAAACTTCCTTCTGTTCCTGGTGCTATTTTATTACTCTTTAATGTGCTATTATTTATTGTTGACTTTAATGATATTGTTTGTATTTTGCTTTCTTGTTCATTTACTTTAAAACTCCAATGTGCTATGTCTGCAGTTCCTTGTCCATTTACCTTAGACATATATTTGGCATATACTTGTCCTCCAACAAATGACATTATTATTGCTATTAATGCAATACTTACTATTATTATTTTTTTGCTTTTACTCAATAACGTTCCTCCTTTTATTTACTTTTTATTTTTTGTTTTTTTGGATTTTTTTCCGATTTAAATTTTTTTGAATTAAATTTTTATAAAAAATATGAAAATGTAATATTATTATAATTCCAAAAAATGGATTTGTCAATACACATTTTCATATTTTTTTACATAGCACCATTTATACCAGTTGCAACAATCTCAGTCATATTTTCAATTAAATCATCAATCTCTTTAGGAGTAACAATTAAATTAAAATCATTAGGTAAGAGAGCCTCTTTAATCTCATCATAATTATCCTCATCTTTTAATTTATTTAAATAATCATTAGACTTGGCCTCATTTTGAAGCTTTTCAATAAATAAATTTAAAGAATCATTAACTAGCACAGCAGTTTCAACAACAGTAGGAATACCGAATTGCAATTACAGGTATATTTAAAGTAGCTTCACTAATTTCAGCTCTTTTATTACCAACACCTGCACCTGGAACAATACCTGTATCAGATAACTGGACAGTACTACTTATTCTTTCAATACTTCTTGAAGCTAAAGCATCAATTACAATAACAAGTTTAGGATTTATATTATCAACAATGCCTTTTAAAATCTCTACAGTTTCTATCCCTGTTGTCCCTAAAACACCTGGTGATATAGCACTTACCATTCTAGTTCCTTCTTCTACATATTGTGGTAAATAATTTATTATATGTCTTGTAACTTCTATATCATTTACAACCTTAGGTCCTAAACTATCTGGTGTTACATATATATTTCCTAAACCTACAACTAATATTTCACCTTGACTATCTATATGCAAATCTATTATTTTCTTTAATTCATTTGTTAATATTTCTGCTGATTTTTGTATATCTTCATCTTGTGCTATTTTTAATTTTTTTATATCTATTGTTACATAATTTCCTTTTGGCTTTCCAATAGCTTTTTCTCCTTGTTCATTTGTTATTTTAACTCTTTCAACTGATAAATTTTCATTTATTTCTTCTTTTTCGCTTTCTATTCCATCAATTTCATTTTCTATACTATTTGCTTTTTTATATAAATCTCTTCTCTCTGAAGCTAAATCTGTTCTAAAATTAAATGTTTTATTTTGATTATTTATATTTGTTATTTCTGTTTTATCACTAAACATAAAAAACTCACACTCCTTTATTTTAGTGTGAGTCTTTTTTTATTTTTTATTCATATAATAATAAGTCATTCTGACTTATTATATGAAATACACTCCATTTGTTCTTTAATTAATTTTCTTTAACTAAAAATCTCAAATTGTTTGATATTATTACCTCTAAGAAAATCAGATATACTCATTCTTTTGGAATTTTCTCCTTGAATCTCTAACACCTTTAAAATTCCTTCTTTAGTTTTAATAAATAAACCTTGTTTCTGATCTGAAATCAAAACAGTACCATTTTCTAAAACTTGCATATTTTCTCCATATATTTCTGAACTTTTAGCAACATCAACCTTCCAAAATTTAATTTTCTTATCATTTAAAAATGAATAAGCACCCATAATTGGATTTAAACCTCTAACAAGATTTTTAATATCCTGTGCTGATTTCGTATTCCAATCAATTTTTGACATTTCTTTACTTAGCATTGGAGCAACAGAAAAATTATCACCCTGTTTTTCTCTTGGAGCAGTTCCATCTTCAATTTTCTCTAAAGTTTGTACTAGAAGTTTTGCACCAAGTTTAGAGAGTCTATCCCACAATTCTCCTGTAGTCTCATCCTCTCCTATCTGAATTTTTTCTTTTAAAATCATATCACCTGTATCCATTCCTACATCCATAAACATTGTTGTAATTCCTGTTTCTTTATCTCCATTGAGAACAGCCCATTGAATTGGTGCAGCACCTCTATATTTTGGCAATAAAGATCCATGTACATTTATACATCCATACTTAGGAATATCTAATATTTCTTTAGGTAATATTTTTCCATAAGCAACTACACAAATTACATCAGGATCTAATATTTTCATTTCATCTACAAACTCTTGATTATTTCTTATTTTTGATGGTTGATATATTTTTAAATTTTTATCTAATGCAAACTCTTTTACTGGAGAAGATACCATTTTCATTCCTCTTCCTTGTGGTTTATCAGGATTTGTAACTACTCCTAATACTTCATGTCCACTATTATAAACTGCTTCTAAACTTTCTTTTGCAAAGTCAGGTGTTCCCATAAATACAATTTTCAAAATATAATCCCCCTTAACTTCTATTTAAAAATCTTTTTTAAAATAGAACTTTTAAATCTAAATAACATTAATCTTGATCTACATATTCTAAAGTTCCTGGCAAAATCTTATCCATAAAAACTTGTCCTTCTAAGTGATCTACTTCATGACAGATTGCCTGTGCTAATAAATCTTTCGCTTTAACTTTCATTCTTTTTCCATTTCTATCAGTATATTCAGCAACAACTTCTTCAGGTCTTAAAACCTTTGCAAATTTATTTGGAAAACTTAAACAACCTTCATCAACTTCATGCTCACCTTTTGTTTTCAAAATAACAGGATTTATTAATACTAGTGGTCCTTTATCATCATACAAATCTATAACAATAACTCTTTTCAAAATTCCAATTTGAACCGCAGCTAATCCTACTCCATTATATTTATGCATAGTTTCAATCATATCATCTATTAATATTTGTAATTTATCATCAATTATTTCAACTTCTCTAGATTTTTTGCTTAAAATCTGATCTCCCTCTAATCTTAAATTTCTTATAGCCATTTTTTATCTCATCCTCCTAAATGTACTTACTCCATCTATGACATGTTGTTTGGATTAACATCTATATTAACCTTTATATCTTTATAATTTTTATTATATATATTCT
>CAPNAQ010000145.1 GCA_948663505.1 uncultured Clostridia bacterium
CCAATATAGATATTAGGACATCTCTATGTCGATTATATTTTTTACTTTTTATTATTTGTTCTTTAGTAAATGTTTCTATTACTTTATCTTCTTTTTTCTTATTCATCATATAATCCTTTCTAAATATTAATTATAAAGTTATCAAATCTCTTTTATAGTTAGATCTTCCATTTCTGAATCTTTTACTTCATTCTTATATGTAAAATACTTGTATGTTATAAAAAAAAGTAAAACATTATCACTTACTTCAATGCTCATATTAAAACCTTTTAACATGTCTCCATCTAACAAAGTAATATATTCTAATTCATATAACTTATCTGAAATATCATTATATTTTTCAATATTTGTTTCATTTAACATTGAATGAATAACTAAATTACATTCATTTTGATATCTATTGCCAATTAGCTTTTTCTTATTACTACTTAAAATTTTAATAAAAAAACAAGGCTCTTCTAATCCTTGTTTAACACTATTAATATATATTTTATAATCTTCTCCAAATAATTCATTTATTTTTATTGAAACACCATTAATTATATCATTTGTTTTCATTTAAACACCTCATTTATATATTGTGCTAATTTTTCTTCTATTAGTTTAGGTAATTCTGCATTTAGTTCTTTTTCTGAAATATGTAACATAAATTTATCTTCTTGTGTTGAAGTTTTTTTGATTACTTTGCTTAATTGTTTATCTGTTAATTCTTTTGAAACTTCTTTACAAAATTTTTGTAAATTTGCTTTTGACATTTTTTCTAGTCTTTCTTGAAACTTTTTCAGTTCTTTAAAATTACAATTACCCCATTTAGCCATAATTATGCCCATCCTTTAAATATTTCTAATATTATTTCTTGATGTGTATCATATATTGCTGGTTCCCCACTGTTTTTATATTCTTTTATATAATTATGTTTTGTTATAACTATTTTAGATCCGTGGCTTTATTTGAATTTCAGGAGCTATAAATAATTTTATTATTTGAGCAACATTACTTTCTTTTTCTGTTTCATTAGCATTTGATATAGTTTTATATGATATTCTACATGGTTGTTTTTCTAATACTATTATTTCTTTATGTTCTATGCTCTTATTTGTAGTATTTTTTACTGGTTGATATTCAATTATATCACATAAGAAATCATATGTGTTTTCTATCATCTGTCTTAGTCTTAATACCTTTTGCTCATTAAAAAACATCTTATCACCTCATTTTTGAATATGGAGAATAATCAAAGTCATTTCTTTCTAAACTTTCTAGAATTAAAGATAATTTTTCTTCATTACTAGAATTATTGGGAAAATCAACAGAGACATCACCTATTTTTATACTATTAATACTGTTTTCTATTGTAATATCTAATTCTTCTCCTAATGATATTTTGTTTTTTAAGAATTCAGCACAAACTCTATCTACAATTAAATAACTCAATGATTCATTAATTTCATCTATACCACATAAATACTTAATTTGGGAAATATGTTTATTCATTAAATACTCTATATTACATATATCTGTATCTCTTATTTCATAACCTAATATTTTTAATTGTATTTCTATATTATATATTATCTCTTTCATTTTGTTTTCATTTCCTTTATATATACATAAATTTCTTAAAGCTCAATAATATTAATCTGAAAAAATGAGTTTGACAGTGAGTCGTTATTCACTTTAATCTGTTATAGTGTGTCTTTATACTTTGAATTTTTGCTGTCTTAAACGCCTTGGAAAACGGAATTTTTGAAGATTCATATTATTAAGCTTATCTATCTATTTTTACTCTTAATACTAATTAAAAGTGTTACAAGAACCCTTATCCTTTAGAGATTATTCTTGCTATATAGATTTGTTTATGATCTATATACTTTTTATTTGCAGCAGTACTAGCTCCATCATTAACAAGTTCCCAGTTTGTACCATTTGCTAATTCTTCATCTGTTGGAGAAAGTTTTGCTTGCGACTTCTTAGTATATGAAATTCCATATGGAGCAAATACTTTTCTTTGTCTAGCATATAAAGTATCTTGTCCTCCATTTGTTTTTGGGTCTCTATCCATTTCAAATGGAACTTTTGCTCCGATATTTTCATAATCAATTGCTCCATCACCTAAAATGTATGTAGTATATTTTGTATATGCCTCTTGTGGTGCAACATAATTTGTGTCGCCTTCTTCTCCCACGCCTTCAACAGCTTCAACTTCTTCAACAGGCATGTTATCATCTATTAACACTATTCTTCCATTCCAAGAGGCCATTGTTAAATCTCTTTGTATTCCATTTGCATCTGTATATTTTAAGTATGATAATAATTGTAAATTTTCTAAGTTTGTTGCTACTGTTGAATTCATAATAGCCATAGTAAACTTCGCCTTTTTATCTCCTGAAGCTTTTTGCATTGCTGTATTTAATGTAGTAGCTCCTGCATATGCTTTTTCTCCTTCTTCACTAGTTATATCTAGTGTATGATTATTAACAAATTCTAAATTTTTCGCTCCTGTCATTGAAAATATACCTTTTAAAATTGATAATAATGTATCTTGATCTACATCCTCAAAATATTCAGAAACTTGTGAAGCAACATTATCCATAAAATCTACTCCTCCTGTTATATCTATTGAAAAGTCTCTTTCTACCCATGCACCCATTCTTCCTACTACTACAACTCCTCTTTCATATGTTGTTGAACTTTGAGGTTGCATATTTGTTTCACCATCATAATTTTGAACTGTTCCTCCTATCCTTCCATACATTGGTAGCAATGCATATGCTGTCCCTGTTTGAGAACTAAAAGCATTTCTTATTTCTTGATTTCCTTTTAATACTCCTGATTTTATTAATTCATTTTTTCTTGTTTTTGGCATTTTTTCCACATATCTACCAAATGCTTGTGGATTAAAGCTCTTTGAATCAAATTTTGCCATTTTCTCTTTCTTCCTTTCTTTTTTAAATTTTTATATTTGGATTTTTATCCAAATAATCACACATTTGTGAATATGTCATCCTACTTAAAGTAAACTCATCATTATTGGCTTTTTGTTTACTACTTATATCATGTCCTTCAATTACTGTAGTAGTCTCATTAAACAAATATGATTTTCTTGTTTTTAAATCATTAATCTGTTTATCTAAACCAATAAAATTTTCACCATCTAAGTTTATTTTTGATAAGTCTAGATTTGCTTTGATGTCTATTACATCTTTTGCATTAATTTCTTTTGACATTAATTTAACTGCCAATTTACTGTCAAAATTATTTTGTTTAACTTTTTTGTCTGCTTCATCTTGTATTTCTTTTACTTTTGCTTCATACTCATCTTGAGTAATTGAACCTTTTTTATAATTGTTATACTCATTTTGTATATTTGTATTTGTTTCAGTTAATGTTTTTATCTGTTTTTCTAATTCCTCTTTTTGAGTCTTTAGCTTTGAATATCTTTCTTCTAAATTTTCTTCTTTTGTTAAAAATATTTTTTTATCTGACAGTTCTTTTTCAACTTTTGATACATCTTCATCTGTATAACCTAGTTTTTTTAATACCTCTTTTATCATCTTTTACCTCCATTACGCTTTTTACGAGTTTGCTTCTCTTATGGTTTTGTAACTTGTTCTTTTACGCCTACAAATTACTAAAAGGCATTTCTTCTTTAATTCTTTGTAGTTCTTGTTCTACATCATCAATTAATGGATGATTTTCTAGTTTAGTTCTCAAACTTATAATTGTATCATTATTAAGACTTTTAATTTGTTCTACAGTATTAAATATTCTTGATTTATTAAATGTAAATTTAAAATCAAAAACATCTAAATCTTGAGGAATTTCTCCTAATCTTTTTAGATGTTCACTTATAAACCAAAATAATTGATATATTCCTTCTTTTAAATTTGCTACACATTCATCTGCTTTTAAGTCTAAATCTGTATATAAAAATTCTAAACTTATTCCA
>CAPNAQ010000146.1 GCA_948663505.1 uncultured Clostridia bacterium
CTTAAACGCCTTGGAAAACAGAGCTGAATAATATATATCTTTTTTCTAAATAATAAATTTTTTGCAAAAAACTGAAACTTTTTATTTAAAAAGACAAATTGCTAGTTATTAATAATTTATCTATTAAAATTTTTATTTAATCACAATTGTCATTAGAATTATTAGAAACATTTTCCTGACATATTTTAGGTGGTTCTTTAAAGCTTAAATACCAACTAATACCATTTTGATTTTCTTTTATATAATTCTGTCTTTCCTCTAATTCGCAATATGTTGTAGGTGGTGGTACGATTACTGGTTGACCTGGTATCCAATTTGCTGCTGTAGATCCTTTGCTACAATCAGCCATTTGCAAAGCTTGAACTGTTCTTATTATTTCAGGAATAAATCTACCAACATTTAGTGGATAAATCATAATTGTTCTTATTATTTGTTTATCATCAATTATAAAGACATTTCTAACTGTTTCTGTTGTACTAACATCATTAGATATCATTCCATATTTTCTTGCAATTTGACCACTTCTGTCTGCTATAAGTGGAAAAGGAATCTTTATTCCAGTTTTACAATAAATGTCATATATCCATGCTAAATGTGAGGCATTACTTTTGTTACCAACTTAAGTTTTATAAACTATGCACTTCTATATTTAATTGTTCTTTCACAATGTTTAATTCTGAAAAATTAAAGTATATGTATATGTTCTTGAATTCATCTAATTCTATTTTATCTATTAATTCAAATAATATTTTCTTACTTGGATTTTCAAATTTCAGAAATTCTTCAATTACTTTGTCAGCTTTTTCTTTATTTTGATTTACTTGAATTTTGTTTTGTAATATTTTAATTTGATCTTGTATATCATTTTTACTTTTCATAAATTTTTCTTTTTGCTCTATAAAATCTCTTGAATATCTGAAGTAATCATCATCTGTTATAACTCCATTTAAGTTGTCCATATACATTTTGTCTAATTTCTTTGATACATCTTCTATTTTATTTTTAATGTTTAACAATTTTTCCTCTTCAACTTTTATAAGTGTAGAATAACTATCTTTATTTTTCTCATATATCAATTTTAAAGCATTTTTATCGCAGAAGGTATTAACTATATCTTTTATATTGTTAAGCACTTTATACTCAAATTTATCGTAATTATAGTTACAAGTTTTACATTTTTTATCTTTTCCTCGTGCCAAACCACAATCAATGTAACCAATCTTTTTAACTTTTCCACGGTAACAAATTCTAAGTTGTCTACCACAATTATGACAAAATATTAAGCCTTTTAATAGTTCATTATGTTTTGGGGTTGATAAACTTTTTTTGCTCTTTAAAATTTCTTGTGCTTTAATAAATGTATCTTTTTCAATGATAGGTTGATGGGTATTTTCTACTCTTATATATTCACTTTCATTTTTAGGTTTTCGTTTTTTTACTTTATATGAAACTGAAACACATTTATTTTGTACAGTATTTCCAATATATACTTCATTTACAAGCATTGCTCTTATAGATTTAGGATTCCACATTGTTCTTTGATGTTTTAGATTAAGATATTTACTCGGTGGATCAATTCCTTCTTTATCTAAAATGTTTGATATTTTTTGTAATCCATTTCCTTGTAAATATAATTCAAATATTTTTTCTACTACATAAGATACATTTTTATCTATCTCTAACTTATTTTTGTATATTGTACTTTTCTTGTAACCATATGGAGCAATACTTCCTAAATATTCTCCTTTTAATTCTTTTTCTCGCAGAACTCCTTTAATTTTTTTTGAAATATCCTTTGCATACATATCATTTATTATTGCCTTAAAGGGTGTTACATCATTGTTTGTACTATCTAAAAAAGTATCAATTCCATCTAATATTGAAACATATCTTACACTTTTTTCTGGAAAATAGTTTTCTATATAGTAACCTGTTTTTATATAATCTCTTCCAAGTCTTGATAAATCTTTTGTAATAATCATATTGATTTTTTTATTTTCTATATCTTGTATCATTCTATTAAAATCTGGTCTATCAAAAGTTGTTCCGTGAAATTCCATCATCTTTGTACTCATCTATAAAAATAAGCTGATTTTCTTTTATGTACCTTTGTAAAATATCTCTCTGATTTGAAATACTATCACTTTCTAACTTATCTCCATCTTCACGAGATAGACGTATATATATTCCTACTCTAAATACTTTATTTATGGCGTTTTGATTGCTAAAATTCATTTGCACCTCCAATATTCTAGCAATCACCTGCTAGAAAGATTATATAGCTATTAATTCAAATCTTCAATCTTTTTTATCAATTTTAACCCAATCTTTCAAATATGCAATAAAACTTTTTTGTATTTGAATATCTATATCTTCTTTATTGTTGTTAAAGATATAAATAATTTGTTCTTTTTTCTCTATATCATTTTCATTCATTATTTGCTCACCTTCGTAAATTTTATTAAAACTGAATTTGAAAAATGACTAATCTTTAGCTTTAATTTATGAATAAATTAACATATGATTTTTGTATTTGATTAAAATGGGTATATAAAAAGAAAAAAGGGTACAAAAAAAGAACGAATATTGAGGATCATTTTTAATGCCCAATATTCGCCAACTTGGTTGTTTTGACACCGTTTTTGCTGTTTAGGAAAATTTCCTAAAACCTTTTTTTGCTCTCTGAGAGATGATTTTTTGTATAGAATTTTGAGAAAATCAAATGCTTTTTACTACATAATTTATTCAAATTTTAATTATAATTCTAATAAGTTTTTATAATTTTTAGGAAAACCCATTTTATATAAAACTTTATCTATTTTTAATGATAAAAGGTTACTTTCTAATTCTTTTATTGTTTCTATTATCCTATTATAAAATTCATTAAATTGTTCTTTTTCTAACAATACTTTTAATATAATTGCTATTGAAAATAAGTCTCTTGTTGCATATGCAGTTTTACCATCGATTTTTATTAAGTTTAACTTTTTATGATAGTTAGTATTATTAATTCTATTTTTTAAGATAACATCATATAACTTTTCATCATGCGCACATATATTTCGTATATTACCTAAATTCATTAGATATATCTTTAATGTTTCACTTTTTATATTAAACTTTCTGCTGATATTATTTTGTTCTTTTTGTTTCATAAAACTATAAAATTTTGAAACTTTTCCAAAAGATAATATTCTTATCAATACCCATAAAGGTATATATTTATAAGTATCTAAATAATGTCTAATCATCTTATTTAAATTTTTATATTGGTGTGCTATTTCAAGATTAATATCATTCAAAAACTTATCAATTAATTCTTTGTTTTTGCTGATATTATTAAAATTTTCTGGAATCAAATAATCTTTATGTCCATAATTTTTTGAAAACTCATAAGCTATGTAAGTGTCAATTTTTCTTTCGATTAACAAAATGTATTCTAAAAATATAATTCTTATTTTTCTGTCAAATTCATATAAGTTATAAATTTCTTCTAAAGTTGTCCCATTACGAAACTTTTCTGATTTACTCTTTCTATTTAAAAATAAATCTTTATAACCATTTATCAAATAATAATAGTTATTGTTTAATAATATTTCTTTTGCAATTTCTTCATTTTCTATATATAAATTTCTACTTTGTACTAATTCTATTTGTTCATCTAGTGTTTTAAATTCTTTTTCCAATATTTGCCTCCTTTATGATAAGAAAAGACCTCGGACCCGTAGGTTACCCGAGGTACGATCCATTCCGAGTCCAGTCCCGTAGGTTTCTGAACTACTGATCTACTATAGATAGTATAACATTTAAATCTTGATTTTGTCAAGCAAAATGTTAAATTTATCTATTAGTATTATTATATTTTT
>CAPNAQ010000147.1 GCA_948663505.1 uncultured Clostridia bacterium
TTAATTCTATATTGACTGTGAATTGTAACAATTGAAGAACAGAAAGGAGTAAATAATTTTTTAAAATTTAAAAAATTATTAAAAAAATATGCAAAAAATTTTAAGTCACATGAGAAAAGCAATAGAAGAATATAAAATGTTAGAAGAAAATGATAAAATTGGAATATGTTTATCAGGAGGAAAAGACTCAATAACATTGCTACATGCATTTAAATCCTTGCAAAGATTTTATCCAAAAAAATTCGAAATTATAGCAATAAGTGTAAATCCAGGATTTGAATTCTTTGATACAAATTTTCTACAAGATATTTGTAATAATTTAGAAATCCCATTATTTATAGAAAAAAGTAATGCAAAAGAAATTGTCTTTGATATAAGAAAAGAAAAAAATCCATGTTCTTTATGTGCGAATTTAAGAAGAGGTGTAATAAATTCTGTTGCAATAAGAGAAAATTGTAATAAAATTGCATTAGGGCACAATCAAGATGATGTTTTAGAAACTTTTTTGTTAAATTTATTTTATACAGGAAGTATTAATACATTTTCTCCAATTAGTTATATGGATAGATCAGGCATTACATTAATTAGACCTTTAATTTATACTCCTGAAAAAGATATAAAAAGATTTATTAAGAAAAACAATTTATCAGTTATGTCAAAAGTATGTCCTATGGATGGTACTTCAAAAAGAGAATCTATGAAGCAGATGATTTTTACAATGCAAAAAGACATTCCTATGATACGAGCTAATTTATTTGGTGCAATACAAAGAAATCTTAAAGATTGGAAAATAAACTAAGTGAACTTTTAATGTCCAAATGGGGAACATCCCCATTTGGACATTTTTTATTTTGCTATTTCTACCATTGCATTTTTTAAATTTTCCAATTTTATTTTTGCTTCTTCTTCAGAAGCCCCCTTAATTCCCATATACATTTTAATTTTTGGTTCTGTACCTGAAGGTCTAATACAACACCAACTATTATTCTCTAGTTCATAATATAAAACATTTGACTTTGGCAGTTCTGTACAAAATTCTTCCCCTGTCACCATATCCTTTATATAATTTCTTTCAATATCTTTAAATTTAATAACTTTATACTCTCCAATTTGATTAAGTGGAGTATTTCTCATATTAGTCATCATTTGTTGTATTTTTTCAGCTCCTTCTATACCCTCTAATACAATTGAAACTTGCTCTTCTTTATAATATCCATACTTTTCATATATATCAATCATTTGATCCCACAAAGTTTTGCCTTGAGCTTTATAATAGCATGCAGCTTCACATAGTGCCATAACAGCAGAAATTCCATCTTTATCTCTTGCATAATCACCAATTAAGCAACCATAACTTTCTTCATATCCAAAAACATATTTATAATTATTTAATTCTTCTTCTTTTTTCATAATAGCACCAATATTTTTAAAACCAGTTAAAACAGAATATAATTTTAAATTATATTCATTTGCAATTGCATCTGTTAGATTTGAAGAAACAATTGATTTTATAATCATTCCATTATCTGGTAAAATATTTTTTTCTTTCATTTGAGAAATTCTATATTCTGCTATTAATAGTGCTGACATATTCCCTGTATAATTTTTATATTCTCCTGTCTTAATATCTTTTGAAAAGATTCCTAATCTATCTGCATCTGGATCTGTTGCTAAAACTACATCTGCATCTACTTTTTTTGCTAGTTCTAATGCCATTTTAAATGCCCTTGGATCTTCAGGATTTGGATAATCAACTGTTGAAAAATTTTCATCAGGATCCTTTTGCTCTGGAACTACATATACATTTTCTAATCCAATTTCTTTTAGTAACCTCTGAACTATTGTATTTCCTGTTCCATGTAATGGTGTATAAACTACTTTTATATTTTTCCCTTGCTCTTTTACTATTTCAGGATTTAATATTAGTGATTTTAAAACATTTATATATTTATCATCCATTTCAGATTTTATGATATTTAATAATCCTTTATTAATAGCTTCTTCTTTTGATATTTCTTTTATTTCTGTAAATGATTTTACATCTCTAACTTCTGATATTATATCCTTATCTCTAGGACTTACAATTTGAGCACCATCATCCCAATAAACTTTATAACCATTATATTTTGGTGGATTATGACTTGCTGTTATCATAATACCAGCTGTACACTTCAATTCTCTAATTGCATATGACAATTCAGGCACTGGTCTTAAATTTTCAAATAAATATGTTTTTATACCATTTGCACATAAAATTAATGCTGTTTGCAAACTAAATTCTTTTGACATCTTTCTAGAATCATAACTTATTGCAACACCTTTGTCTTGAGTTCTTTGCTTTAATATATAATTTGCTAATCCTTGTGTTGCTTTACCTACTGTATATTTATTCATTCTATTTGTGCCTGCACCTATAATCCCTCTAAGTCCTGCTGTTCCAAATTCTAATTCTTTATAAAATCTATCTTCAATTTCTTTTTCATTGTCTTTTATATTTAATAGTTCTTTTTTAGTATCATTATCAAATTCTTCACTACTACACCATCTTTTATATTGCTCTAAATAATTCATTACCCTCTTCTCCTTTTACTATAAATATTTTATTTAATATTCTTAAATAGATTTTAAAAGCAACTTCATGTATTTAATCTATTTTGTAATATGCTTTATATAAACTTTTAGCTGTCATTGGACAATCAATTCCTACCTCATCTGAGTTTTTTACAGGAGCAAATTCTTCTTCCCTTTTTACTCTTAATATTGCCATATCATCAACTTCACTAAAAGCATCAAACAAAAATGCTTCAAATTTATATGCATTTGGTGAAGTTGGATTTACTAAATTTCCTTCTTTATCAATGTATTTTGCCTTTTTAAATGCTTTGTGATATGGTAATGGTGTTTTTCCCATTCTTTCAATAGCCTCTATATTAAATAAATTACATAATATATGAGATTCTCCATATAAAAGTTCTCCATTTTCATCAACAGCTTCAGCCATTTCATCTGTAATCTCTGAATACTCTACAACACTTGGTTTTCCATTTCTTTTACAAAATACTCCTACTTTTTCATGTGGATTTGCTTTTACTACTGATTTACATGCAACAGTAACATTTTTATCAATTGCAATACCTATTAAGATTGGATCAACCATTTTGACTAAACAATTATCAACTCCACCTATGAAAACCCATTCAATATTTAACTCTCTCATTTTCTTGGTCATTCCACTTTTTACTAAAGATTCATAAATTCCACCATGCCCATCTGCTGCCATTTTTATTAATCCATCTTCTCCGATTAATATTTTTCCTTCTGTATCAACCATTGGTATTTCACCTTGTATAAAGAAAAATATATTTTTATCTTTTTGACGTCCAAAATATTTATTTTTTTCAAAAAATTCTATTGTTTGATTATTATTTTCTCTGCTAGTCATTATAAACCATGGAATTTTCACATTATAAATCTTTTCATTTTCTTTTAAAGTATCTGATAATAATTCAAATAATGATTTATGTGAATCTAACCCTATATCATATGTTCCTTTTGGACCATTAAAACCTAATCTTGTTCCTTGTCCTCCTGCCATTGTTACAACAGCTAATTTTCCTTGTTCAATAGATTTTTTTCCAATTTTATTGTAATATTCATATTTTTCATATAACTTAAATTTATCAATATATTCAATTGGTTCTATTTTATCATTATATTTTTTTTCTTTTTTTGTGTTTAAATATAAATTATTTATTAATTCAAAATCAATATTAAATATTTGATTTAATAATAACTCTTTCTTTTTTTCTTCTAAATTATTAT
>CAPNAQ010000148.1 GCA_948663505.1 uncultured Clostridia bacterium
ATATATATATGTATTTATTTGAACTAGTTTTGTGATTGGTAGTCAGTAACTAGTTCTCTTATTATATTTAAAATTACTTTTTCATTATTATATTTATTTCCATTTACTAAATCTGTAATTCTTTTTATCAGTTCTATTTTTTTGTTTTCTTGTTCTAATATTTTTATGTTATTTCTTACATCTTGTAATCTCTTTTGTCTTAGTATCTGATTTTCTTTAGTTAATTCTTGTACTTTATTTTCTGCATTTATTAAAGACTTATTTCTGGCTTTTATTAAACTTTGTATTTCTTTAATCATTTTATTCTCCTTTCTAATAAGTTAACCCACTTAAAAACATTCTGTATAAAAACCCTATACTTGCTATATATAATATTCCATATACTAATGCTTGTCCTATCCTCATATACAGTTTGTTCTTATCTACTTTAAAGTCTTTCCATCTTTTTTTCATTCTTTTTTCCTCCTTTATTTTATATTTTAATATATGTTTTTACTTAAAATGGACATTTTAAAATTTTTTTGTATTTTTCTTAATATTTTTTAAGCTTGTTTTACTGTATTTAATATTGTTTCAAGTATTGTTTTTAATCTAGTATTTTCTTTTGATACTTCTTCATATTTTTCTATTGGAACAGAATTGTCATCAACTGAGATTTTATAATACCCACCTTCTGTCATAAAATGTTTTAATTGTTTTGTTTTACATAGCCTTTTTACTTCTTCTACACCTATCCCACTCTGTCTGCTATATTCTTCTGCTGACACATATTTAGGTATTGGCATTTTAAATTACCTCCTCACTTTTAAAACTCATCTCATGTATTTATGTTGGTTAATTTTTTTTAACACATCATGTTAAAAAAATATAGTCCATAAAATTGTAATTGTTAGCAATACAAAATTTTATAATACCACCAATTACTTTTTTTCCAGCACTTTTTCCATTATTTTTCAAAATCATATTTAATTGGTATTTACTAATTCCTATATTTCTAGCCATTTCTGACTGATTTCCTTCAAACTTTTCTTTTAATAATGTATTAAATGCCTTCATATTAATTTCCATATTTTTCACCCCTCTTTCTGGTAATTTTTTTTTAACCATTTGCATTATATAAAATAAAAAATAATAAGTCAATAGTTTTGGTAAATTTTTTTTAACTCTTGTTATTGACTTTTTTTAACCCCTGATATATACTATATTGGGGGTATTCTTATGTTTGATAAAAATAAATTTGCACAAATTTTAAAAAATATAAATGACACTTATATTAGCCAAAGAGATTTTGCAAAAAAATCTGAAATAAATAGAACTTATCTTTCGCAATATATGAATATGAAATTAAATGAACCACCTAAACCAAAAATTCTAAGAAAATTAGCAGAAGCCTCTAACAATATAGTTACTTATAATGAATTAATGGAAACTTGTGGATATATTAATGATAATTATTTTATAAATTTACAATTTCAAAAAGATAAATTGAAAGAGACTGAATCATATTATATTGATAAATTAGTCAATTATAATATATCAAAAGACGAACAAAAAATATATAATGACTTGATGAATATTATTAATTTTACACAATTTTATAATCTTTCTGATGTTGAGATTGATAATGAATTACATACTTATTTTAATAACATGGATTATATAAATGACAAATCCAAAAAAATAATATTGGATAAAATAAAATTATTTAATAAATATCATACTGAAATAATGAAAATTGAAAAAGAAATATTTGATATTGAATATAATAAAAACAAAAATAATGTTACATATAGCTCACCTATAAACACAGTTTATACAAATAAATTATTCAATATTCCTGTCTTAAGTAAAATTGTAGCAGACAAACCAACATTAGCAGATGAATACTTAGAAGGATATTTACCAGTTGATCCAAAGATGTATGGAATGACAACAGCAAATGACTACTTTTATCTTAAAGTATTAGGAGAAAGTATGAATCTAAAAGTACACAATGGAGATTATGCTTTAATTCATCAACAAATTTATGCTGAAAATGGAGATATAATTGTTGCAATTGTCAATGGTGATAATGAAGCTACAATAAAAAGATATAAAAAACTAAATGATCAATTTATACTATTAGAGCCAATGAGTACTGATCCTACTATTGAATCAAGAACAATAGATTTAAAAAACAGTAAATTCCAAATAATAGGTAAAGCCATAGGGCAATTTGGAAAATTTTAAAATAAAGATAAGTAGAAATACTTATCTATTTTTATAAGGAGGTCTTTATGGCTGTAAAAACAAATGTCAATAAAAATGGAAATCAATATTATAGAATTACTAGAACTATTGGACATAAGGCAGATGGAAAACCAATAAAAAAAGAATTTTATGGAACATCTAAGTCTGATGCAGAAGGAAAAGCAAATGAATACATGAGTAAATTAAAAAATGGTTTAGTAAACAATTTCGAATATGCAATTGTTGCTGATTTAATGCGCACTTGGCTATTTGACTTTTTACACAATTCTTCTAAAATAAAGCCTTCTACATTTCAAAGATATGAAGGTATATATAGAAATTACATAAAAGACTCTAAAATTGCAGGAATTAAAATGCACCTAATAACACCTATACATATTCAAAGCTTTTACAATGATTTATCAAAAGAAGGTTGTTCTTATTGTAAAATAAACACATTAAATACTATTTTAAAAGTATTTTTTAATTGGTGTATTGATAATGGATATATTTTAAAAAACCCTTGTTTAAAAGTTAATATAAAAGGAAACAAAAGTGATGTAATTAAAAATGAATTTAAAACTGTAGAAATATTAACAGAAGAAGAAATAAAAACTATTAAAAAATATATTGCAGGGTCAAAATACGAATTATTAATACTTCTTGATATTGCTACAGGTCTACGCCAGGGTGAATTATTAGCACTTGATTGGGATAATATTGATTTAGAAAAAAAGCAATTAAAAGTTGAAAAAAGTGTTAAAGAAGTTTATGTATATGATGACGAAAATACTAAACATATTGAAACTATTTTTCAGACACCTAAAACTTTAACCTCTTTCAGAACTGTAGCTATACCAGAAACATTGATTGAAAAGCTAAAAGAAACTAAAAATAAACAAGGATTATTGTTTTATGATGAAGAAAATAAACCTTTAAAAGCAAAAAATGTTTCTTATCAATGGGATAAAATCTTAAAAAAGTGCAATATTCCACATAAAAAATTCCACTCTATAAGACATACTTATGCTTCAATGCTTTTAAAAAATGGTGTAGATATACAAACTGTTGCTGAACTTATGGGACACTCTGCTATTAGTATAACTCAAATATATTTACATAGTTCTACAAGTCAAAAACAAAAAGCAGTTAATAAACTAGATAACTTATTTAAAACTTAGTTGGGAATAAGTCGGGAATATATAAAATCGCATACATCAATTCACTTGATATATGCGATTTTTAGTTGTTTTTAATTTACTTGGTAGCGAAGGGGAGATTCGAACTCTCGACCTGCCGGGTATGAACCGGATGCTCTAGCCAACTGAGCTACTTCGCCATGTTTATTAACGATATTTATTATAACTTGTGTTTTTAATTTTGTCAAGCTAAAAATATAAGAAATTAAAATTTTTTACTATATAATAGTTTTATAAATTAGCACTATTGAAAAAGCTGATATATAAATATTTATGCAGTATCGAGTGTAAATGGAAAATATTTATATATCAGCTTTTTCATTAAATAATAATATTAGAACTATACATAGTA
>CAPNAQ010000149.1 GCA_948663505.1 uncultured Clostridia bacterium
ATAGTAATGATATTTATATTATTAATAATGTATATATATATTGTGGCAATACAATCAATACCAAACAATATTGTAATATTTGAGGGAGAAAAAATTAACTTAAAAACAATTTTAGGATTAAGAATAAATTTAATGGAAAAAGGAGAAGTTGTAGAAACATTATCAAATAGTCAAACAAAAACTATAAATAATGTTGGAAAAAAGACAGTTAAATTAAGTTTATTTCAAAATATCTTTTTAAAAGATATAAATATTGATGTGATACCAAAAACAAAAGTAATACCTGTAGGAGGAATAGCAGGAATTAAGCTATATACAAGTGGAGTGTTAGTTGTAGGGATGTCAGAAATACAAGGAATAGACAATAAAAAATATAAGCCATATGCAAGTTCTGGGATAGAAGAAGGTGATACAATAATATCAATAAATAATAAAAAAGTAGAAACAACAGAAGAATTAGTAGAACAAGTAAATGCATCACAAGGAAAAGACTTAGGAATAAAATATATACATGAAGAGCAAACAATAGAATGCTCAATAAAACCAGTTCAAACTAGCAAAAATGAATATAAATTAGGATTATGGGTAAGAGATAGTGCAGCAGGAGTTGGAACAGTAACATTTTATGAGCCATCAACAAAAAGTTTTGGAGCATTAGGCCATGGAATTACTGATATAGATACTGAGAAGCTAATAGATATATCGTCAGGAGAATTTGTAACAACAAAAATATTAAATGTTGTAAAAGGAGAAAGTGGAAATCCAGGTAAAATACAGGGAACAGTAGATAATCAAAAAAATATTGGAATAATAAGTAAAAATACTAAATTTGGAATTTATGGAAAAGTAGATAATATTACTAATTTAAATATAAATACTAATAAGGAAATGGAAGTAGCTTTAAGAGAAGAAATAAAAACAGGAAAGGCCACAATAATGTGCAGTCTAGAAAATGGAAAGATAGAAGAATATGAAGTAGAAATTGAAAAAATTTATAGAGACAATAATTATGATAATAAAAGCATGCTAATAAAAGTTACTGATGAACGATTGTTAGAAAAAACAGGTGGAATAATACAGGGAATGAGTGGTGCACCTTTAATTCAGAATGGAAAATTCTGTGGTGCTATAACACATGTACTTGTTAATCACCCTAATGAGGGATATGCTGTTTTTGGAGATATTATGATTAAACAAATGAAATCTGTTGGGTAATGTCCATTGGGGACGTTTCCATTTGGACATTTAAGAAAATTTTGACGCTTTTTCTTGATATTTATCTTTTGATATTATATAATATAAAATATAAGAAAGATTTAATAAAATTTATTTTTATTAAATAAGGGGACACTTTTTAAGATTAATACAAAAGGAGGCATTACTATGAGTGAAGAACAGTTTAATAAGCTATTGATGGAGATTAGATCTGTAAAGGTAGAATTGAAATCCTATGTAGATCAGAAATTTGAAGAATTAAAAGTGTATGTAGATCAAAAATTTGAGGAATCAAAACAATATACAGATCAGAAATTTGAAGAGTTAAAAGTATACGTAGATCAAAAATTTGAGGAATCAAAACAATACACAGATCAGAAATTTGAAGAATTAAAAGTATATGTAGATCAAAAATTTGAGGAATCAAAACAATACACAGATCAGAAATTTGAAGAATTAAAAGTATATGTAGATCAAAAATTTGAAGAATCAAGAAAATATACAGATCAAAAGTTTGAAGAATCAAGAAAATATACAGATCAAAAATTTGAAGAGTCAAGAAAGTATACAGATCAAAAATTTGAGGAATCAAAACAACATACAGAGCAAAAATTTGATTCAATGAGTAAAGATATTGCAGAACAAATTACAACAGCTTTGGAATTAGTAGAAAGAAGTCAAAATAGAAAATATGAAGATGTAGATGAAAAAATAAATGATGTAGATAATCAAGTTAAGAACCAGAAACAAAAACTAATTAAAGGCATAACAAAATTAAAAGAAGCAATTGCATAAAAATATCCAAATAGAAAAAGGGGGGAATCTATTTGGATATTTTTATAATTACAATAATTCTACTTTATTGTAATAACATATCTCCAATTTGAGTAACAGTACCTGCACCTAAAGTTAAAACAATATCATTTTCAGTAACAGAATTTTTAATATAAGAAACGCAATCATCAAAATCAGAAATATATATAGCAGATTTACCAAAAGAATTAATCTTATCAGTTAAATCTTTAGAAGAGATATTATAAGTGTTAGATTCTCTAGCTGCATAAATATCTAAAACAATAATATTATCAAAATTAGATAGAGCACTTGCAAAGTCATTTAGTAAAGTAGTAGTTCTACTATAAGTATGAGGTTGAAAAATAACCCATGATTTATTATACTTTTTATTTTTTAGTGAATTAGCAGTAGCAACAATTTCAGTAGGATGATGTCCATAATCATCATAAATACTAGCACCATTTATTTTACCTTTAAACTCAAATCTTCTATGAGCACCTGTAAATTTTTTTAATGCAGTTTGAATATATTTGAAGTCAATATTATAATAGTCACATAAACCTATACAAGCCAATGCATTTAAAACATTATGAATACCAGGAATAGATAGTTTTATTTTACCTAAAGTTTGTTTATTTTTATATACATCAAATTCAGAAAAACCATCATTGTCAAAAGAAATATTATTGGCATAAAAATTAACATTTTTGTTATTTAAACCATATGTAATAGTATTACATTTTGTGTATTTCTGTAAATCTAAACAATTATTGTCATCTCCATTAATTACTAAAATACCATTAGCAGGTAATAAGTTAACATATTTTACAAATGCATTTTTTATATTTTCAAAAGTTTTAAAGTAATCAAGATGATCATTATCAATATTTAAAATAATTTCAGATTTTGGACTGAATTTTAAAAAACTTTCAACATATTCACAAGCTTCTATAACAAAATGTTCACTATTTCCAACTTTATAATTCCCATCAATTTGTTTTAAAAAAGCTCCAACTTGAATACTAGGATCTTTTAAAGCTTCAATAAAACAAAGTGAAACCATTGATGTAGTTGTAGTTTTTCCATGTGTACCAGAAATGCAGATAGTATCTTCAAAACATCTTGTAATTTCTCCTAAAAAATCTGCTCTTTCTATAGTAGGTATATTTAATTTATGTGCTTCAATCATTTCTATATCATTTTCTTTTATTGCAGCAGAATAAACAACAATATCAGAATTTGCAACATCATCTAAATTATGTCCAATTGAAACTTTTATACCCATAGAAATTAGTTTGTCTGTTGCTTCAGATTTTTCCCAATCGGAACCTGTTACATGGAATCCCCAATTTGTAAGAATTGCAGCAATTCCACTCATACTAATTCCACCAATTCCAATCATATGTATATTTTTATATTTTTTTATATTTTCTATGTTTGGCATTTTATTTCACTCCCAAAATTTTTTTGTCTTTTAAATTATATAATTATATGTGCTTAAATTCAATAGTTTTTGATAATATTATATAAAAATGTGAAAAGTATTGTTACAATTTACTGTTAATATTTATAACCTTTAGATCGGAA
>CAPNAQ010000150.1 GCA_948663505.1 uncultured Clostridia bacterium
CTTAATTTAAACCACTGGTAATTTTATAGTGTGATAATCAATCAAAAGCATCTACTATCATACACGCAGCAATAACCACAATTATGGCCACCAAAATTATCTCCATATATATATCCTCCTGTATTACTTGTTATAATTATATTTTAACACAATTAACATAAATCATCAACATATTTTGCTTATTTATTAATAAATTAACTATTTTTATCTTTATAAACTTTAACAATATCTTTAAAACTCATCTTAGTACCATAATTCAAAATAGCAGTAGAATAAATCTTTATAGCAACTTGAGCAATAATCAAAATAGTAACAACCAAAATTACAATCGACAAAATAACATCAGTTGTACTAGCAAGTCCCATCATAATTCTAAAAGGCATACAAAATGGTGAAGATATTGGGAACATAGAAGCAAAAACATTCAATTCACTAGTAGGATTCATCATTGTAAAATATGAAAAGTAAAATCCTATAACAGCCAAAATAGCAACTGGAGTATTAGCAGATTGAATATCTTCTGGTTTGCTTACAGTTGAACCTGTTAGGGCATATAATAATGCATATGCAAAATATCCTAATATAAAATATAAAACTGTAATTACACCTAAATATGGAGTAATATTAGACATATCTAAAACTGAGTTTATTAATTCTGGTTCTAAAAATGCTTTTGCACTTATTAATGCTGTGCCAACAATTATAATCATTTGTACTAATCCAACTACACCAATTCCAATTGTTTTTCCTAAAACTATAGTTTTTGGAGTTGTTGATGTTACAAGTGTCTCCATTATTTTTGAAGTTTTTTCTGTTGTTATTGAACTTGATACTTGATATGCACAGAAATATATTGCATAAAAAAGTACTATTGATAATAACATCATTGCAAATATATTTCCACTTGCTTTTTGTTCTTCTGTTTGTTCTAAAATAAATTCAAAATCTGGTGTTATTTGTTCTAATTGTTGTTGAGTTAAACCTAATTTACTAATTTGCAAATTAGAATATAATGTATTAATTTTATTTACTATGCTTTCAGGTACATTTTTCATCATATTTGAATTTTTTACAATATATCTAATTTTTATATTATTATCTTGTGATTCTATTATCATTGCTGATTCTATTTCTTCATTTTCTATTTTTTCTTTAATTTCATCATATTGAATATCTTTATTTTCTATTTCTACTTCAAATTCTAGATTTGATTCTTTTAATGTTTGTAATGTTCCTTCAAAAATATTTTTACTATCAATTATTAATAATTTTTCTTCTACATCTTCACCTTTTATTGATTTTAAGATATTTGGAATATTAAATCCTACTACTATCAATACCAATATTATAAGTGTTGATATAACAAAAGATCTTCTTTTTATCATATCTTTAATTGTAAATTTTATAACTGTAAATAAATCTTTCATTCTATTCACCCACCTTTTCTATAAAAATATCATTTAATGTTGGTTTTTTTATTTCAAATTTATTTATTATTACACCATCTTTTACCAACTTTTCTAATAGATTATGTGCAACTTTTTCATCTGTTATTTTTATTATGTAATCATTATTTTTTTCAAGTTCAACTTCCAACTTAAAGTCTCTTATATATTCATCTATGTTTTGATTTACATCTATTTCTAGCCTATTTGCAGGATATGTCTCTTTTATTTCTTTTAAATTTCCTTGCAATACTGTTTTTCCTCTATTTAAAATTAAAATGTCACTACAAAATTCTTCTATTGTTGCCATTTGATGTGCTGACATTATTACATATTTTCCATTTGCAACTAAATCTATTATTATATTTTTCAAAATCTCTGTATTTACTGGATCTAATCCACTAAATGGTTCATCTAATACTACTAATTCAGGATTATGTATTATTGCTGTCATAAATTGAATTTTCTGTTGATTTCCTTTTGATAATTTTTCTGCTGGCATTTGTATATATTCTTCCACTTTTAATTCTTTTGCCCATTTTGATATTGCTTTTTCTGCTTCTTGTTTTCCCATTCCTTTTAATTCTGCAAAATACATTAATTGATCATATATTTTTGTTTTTGGATATACTCCTCTTTCTTCTGGTAAGTATCCAAAATTAACATTTTTTCTATCTACTTGTTTTCCTTTCCATGTTATTTCTCCACTATCTTTTTTTATTATTCCTAATAACATTCTTATTGTTGTTGTTTTTCCTGCTCCATTTGTTCCAAGTAAACCATATACTCCAGGTTTTTCTATTGCTAATGATATATTGTCTACTGCCTTTTTACCTACAAATGTTTTAGACACATTTTTTAAAATTAAACTCATATTTTTGTCCTCTTTTCAATTATTTTGCTGTTACCAAATAGTTTTTTATTAATGATATATAAAAACTATTATTTTGTAACTTTCATTGTGCTAATTATATATTAATTTCTTTTGATTTTCAATAATTTTTTTATTTTTTATATTGTCATTTCAGTTTTCGACAGTTTTTTTATCTTGTTTTATTTATAATTTGATATATTTATTGTAAACTTACTACAAAAGAAAGGAGAAAAAATGAATATAATAAAATATTTACATCAAAAGATTTTAACTTCTTCAGCATGTACTTTTTCAATGTACATATCAAAAGAAGAAGTTAAAATAATAAAAAGATATTCATCTCTTTGGGAATTTTTTTCTAAAATTTCTGAAGATACTTATATAGTAAATGCCGAAGGACTTCGGCAAAAATTTTGTAACCATTAATTAACTTTTTTGTTTTTGTAGTAAGTTTTCTCAAAATATCATTTGAGAAGTAAATATAAAGCTTATTATAACCAATTTTTGGATATAATAAGCTTTTTTTGAAATTTTAAATAAGATTTTTTAACCTTTTCTATAATCGTTTGGTATAGTAAAATAACTATCATTTACATCACTATATGATAAATCTACTTTTTGAACTTCTTCTTTATTGTTTACAATTATTTTAATATATACAAGATTATTGTTATTAAAATAAAATCTTGTTTTAAAATTGCTTGAACTATTTGCTAAATTATCATTTATCAAAAAGAAGTTATTGTTAGTAAATTCTTCATATCTATAAGATTTTCCATCAATTTTTTCTTTTCCTGTTATATTTGATGTATTTTTTATTTGTTCTAGCTCATTTTTTATTTCATTTAATATTGTTGTATTATTTTGATATTCATAATATTTTTTATTTATTTCATCAATATAATAAGTATTTCCATCTTTAACTATATATTTAGTAGTTATTCCATTTTTTGTAATTTCTTTATATGCTTTTTCGTCTTCTATTATGGTTGTAATTTGATTATTTTTATCAACTGTTCTTACTAATTTTATTTTGTTTGATTGGTCTATTTTATCATAAACTTCTGATGTTTTTGTTTGATTTGTTTTCTCCGTTTCTTCTTTTCCCGTTTTATTAATAGTTACAAATATTATTGCTCCTAAAATAATAATTATTAATATTATAGTAATTAATGCAATTATACTTTTTTTATTCATTTGTATCTCTCCTTCTCTTTTATACTTTTATAAATCTATTCTAATACATTTTTTTGAAATGTTCAAGT
>CAPNAQ010000151.1 GCA_948663505.1 uncultured Clostridia bacterium
TTTTGGGACATTTTTATGGGTTACTACTTAAGACATTATCATAAATTAATCATAAAAAAACCAAAACTTAAATAAAAATATATTGATAGGTTTTAAAAAATATAGTATAATAATAATGTATATGGGGATGTAATTGGTTTTCGACATTACACCAGAAGTGTAGATAGCAAGTAGTGGATTCTCGTTGGCCACTTAAAAAAACGGGAAAATAAAAATAAACGCTGATAACGAAGAATTAGCATACGCTGCCTAAGAGTAGCACATCTTACTAAACAGCCTACTGGTCTAGATAAGGTGTCAATTAAAGTAGGAAACAATTCTGTTTTTGCTTTAGAAACAGAGGGTATTTTATAAAGCTATATTTTAAATTAGCTTGTCTGTCAGCGACTTTAAAATGAATATAAATGACAAAATAAACTTGTAGAGGTCTATATGGAAAGTGTTATGGACAGGAGTTCGAATCTCCTCATCTCCACCATTAAAAAGAAAAATGGCTTGAAATAGCCAGTTACAGAAATTGAAAAATTAGCGTACACGCTCTGTACACACTTAATTAAAATAAAAAGATTAAAAGGCTTGTATTTGAATTAAAAAAGAAACAATTAAGATTAAAATTCTTGATTGTTTTTTTATTGTAAAAATACATATGTTAAATAATATCTAGTGCATAGAAAAGAATTGACTTTTTATGTTAATTACGATATAATAATATTATCATTCGTAATTATTGCGAAATAAATAAAGATAATTTGCTGTTTTCTCATATAGCAATTGCAAGGAGGAAAAATGGACGAAAATTTAAAAGCAGTACGAGAAGCATTACTTGCTCGGAATTATTTCGAGTTTGATGGTTCTAAAGGAGAAGAATCCTTAAAACATCTTAATAATGCAACTGATTTACAGAGTATCATTATTCGAATTGAAAAGAATTTCAATGTAAGTCAGTATGATTTTCAATACAGTTCAGAAAAAGATAAATTTATAAGACTGAATGAAACAGAAGATACAGAACATTATACTGTCCATAAAAAATGTTGTAAATGCTCTATTCAATGTTTTAAATCGGAATATTCAGTCTATGAATTTATCGAACTGTGTAAGAATGTATTCGAGCCTATTTCAGTAAAAGTGGCTTGAAGGTAAGGTAGTTAGCACCATATTTTCGAATGGTGCTAACTACCTTTTTATACAAACATAGCCTAGTATTACCTATGTTTTGTAACAAAATCTTTAAAAATGTTGAGAGAGTAAGGATAGGAAAATGTTACAGCATTTGTAACAAATGTAGCAAATATTGAAAATAAAATAGAAAATATTAAAAATTCAATACAAACATTGCTTTTAGAAAGTCTTTTGTGATAGAATATAAAAGGTAATTCAAATACGAGCCTTATATAAGGAGGTTATAAAATGCCGATATATAAGGTTGGAAATACAAAAAAAGATGGATTACAAAAATATCACGTGCGTATAAACTATGTAGCAGATAATGGACAAAAAAGACAAATTACACGTTCCGTTTATGAAATAGATGTAGCAAAAGATTTAGAAAAACAGTTAGAAAATGAAATTAAAGTACAACAAGAAATACCCATAAAGAAAATGACAGTTAAGCAATTATTTGATGAGTACATATCGATAAAAAGATATGAGGTTAGAGAAATAACACTTGAAAAATCCAGTAGAATAATTAAACGCTATATATTACCAATTCTTAAAGATATTAGAATAGATAAATTGTCAACGCGAGTTTTACAAGATTGGAAATTATCTATAGAAAAAAGAAATTTAGCATTAACAACAAAAAGGAATGTATTTACAGAATTACGAACTATGTTAAATTATGCAGTTAGAATGGAATATATACCAAAACATCAATTAGCAAAAGTATGGAAATTTCAAAGACGCTTTAGCTACTAAAAAAGAAATTAATTTTTATACGCCAGAAGAATTTAAAAAGTACATTGAAACAGCAAAAAAACAAGCATTACAAAAACAATTAAAGGAAAACAATATTTACGAATGGAATTTTTATGTGTTCTTTAATATTGCCTATTATACTGGTTTAAGAAAAGGAGAAATACACGCTTTGCGTTGGTCGGACATTAACAAAAATTATTTAAGTGTAAAGCATAGTGTAACACAAAAATTAAAAAATAAGTGTGATGTAGAAACGCCACCAAAAAATAAATCTTCTATAAGAACGCTACAAATACCACTACCATTAATAAAAATATTAAAAGAACATAAAAAAAGACAAATGCAACTACCTAATTTTAATGAAGATAGTAGAGTTTTAGGAGATGGAAAATGTTTAAGAGATACTGCTTTACAACAAAAGAATATTCTTTATTCCAATTTAGCAAAAGTAAAAACAATAAGGATACACGATTTTAGACATTCTCACGCATCATTACTTGTTAATATGGGTATTAATATACAAGAGGTTGCAAGAAGATTAGGACATACAAAAGTAGAAATTACTTGGAACACATACTCACATTTATACCCAAAAGAAGAAGAAAAAGCAGTTGCAATTTTAAATGCTGTATAACAAAAAAGCGTACACGCTCTGTACACGCCAAAACGAAAAAACGTAAATATAGGTTTGAAAACAAAAAATACAAAAACGGTGGGAAATGGCTCAAAATGAAACCTTTTGGAACTTCTTTAAACAAGGAAGAAACGTTTTGAAACGATAAAAATTGTCCTCCTCATCTCCACCATATTTAAGAAAAATGGCTTGAAATAAATTATTTATATTTAATGGAGGTAGGGTTAAATGAGCAATAAAATTAGTATTATAGTTCCAATTTATAACACTGAGCAATATTTAGAAAGATGTTTGCAAAGTTTAATACAACAAGACTATAAAAATATTGAAATTATATTAGTAAATGATGGCTCTGATGATAACAGTCTAGCTATATGCAATAAATATAAAAATATTGATAACAGAATAATAGTAATTGATAAAGAACATACAGGAGTATCTGATACTAGAAATATTGGAATAAAAAGAGCAACAGGAGATTATATTGGATTTGTTGATAGTGATGATTATATTGATAAAGATATGTTTAAAAAATTGATTAATGGGGCTGAAAAGTATAAATGTGAAATATCTATGTGTGATTTAATAGAAACATATGATATAATGATGAAATTAAAAGAATATAAATTAAAATATATACAAATGGATAAAAAGCAAGCATTAGAGCAACTTTTATATGATAAAAATATAGGAAATTATGTTATGGTAAAATTATTTAAAAGAGAACTATTTGACAATATACTATTTCCTGTTGGAAAACTTTATGAAGATATAGCTACTACTTATAAATTGTTTAGCAGAGCTAACAATATTCTGTATATTCCTGTTCCAATGTATCATTATTATCAAAGATGTGATAGTATAGTAAACAATATAACTAGAGAAAGTATTCAGTATTATATAAGTGCAGTTTTTGAAAGATATTATGATTTAAAAAATAATTATAAATATTTAGATTTATATAATGTTTATTCAATTGTTAAT
>CAPNAQ010000152.1 GCA_948663505.1 uncultured Clostridia bacterium
TCCTATAATATAAATATTTGTACACAATTTTACATGCATAAAATTTGAACACGAACAAAGACGAGGAATATAAAGAGATCTAAAAGGTCATAAAAATTTAATCATACCTCTTTTATTCCTATATGAAATCAAGTAAATATATATTTATTTAGTTAAATATTAGCAAGAAATTATAGTAAATGGTAGCTTTATAGCGTGAAACTTTTAAAAATTAGGTTTACAATTAGAAGACCATATGTTATAATTTATTTGATTTTTATGTAAAATTGAAAAAATAATAGGTTATAGAACTATAAAGGTTATGAGAAATAGGAGGAATAAATGAATCAGATACTAGATACTAGTAATGAATCCCCAAAAGGAGGAACAAAAAAAGTAAAAACAAGAACAAATGGAAGTATTGAAACAAAAAGTATAATAAAATTTTTTGCAATAGCTATACTAATTTTTGCAGCGATAGTTATAGGAATAGTAATATATTCTATGACTAAGAACGAAAATAAGAATAATTTGATAAAACCAACGATATCAATAGAAAACAAAACAGATACAACAATATTGTTGAAAGTTACTCATCAAACAAATATATCAAAAGTTGAATTTGGATGGAATGATGAAGAAAAAACTGAAATACAAGGAAACTCAAGAAGATATATAGAACAAGAGATAAAAATACCAACAGGAAACAATACATTACATGTAACAGCACAAGATGAACAAGGACAAGAGATATCATATGAAAAGAAATATGAAATAGAAAGCAATATAAAATTTGAAGTTATAGGAAATAAAATTAAAATAACATATGAAGCAGAGACAGAGATTTCATATATGACATATAGATGGGATGAAGAAGAAGAAACAAAAATAGAAGTTGATGATACAAAATTAGAACAAGAAATAGATGCACAAAGAGGATTACATACATTAACAGTTGTAGTTGTTGATAAAGATAATAATACAGAAATGAGAGAGCAAAAAATAAATGGGGTAGAAAAACCAGAAGTAAAATTAGGTGTAGATGGAGAAAAAGAGCATTTTATAATAACAGCATCAGATACAAAAGGATTAGAAAAAGTTGAGATTAGAATAAATCAAGATGATAATCAAAAATATAAATTAGATTTATTAGGAAAAACAGAATTAGATTATGTTGTACCTGTAGAATTTATAGATGGAGAGAATTTTATTGAAGTAACAATATATAATATAGATGGAGTAACAGCAGAAGCAAAAGCTAAATTTAAAAAATAATATAATTTGTATTAATACTACTAAAGAAGGAAGAAATAAAAAATGGAAAACAGTTTATTTAACATCTGCACATATTTTATAATATATTCAATTTTAGGATGGCTTCTAGAAAGTATAGTTAGAAGCATTTGTGAAAGAAAAATAATAAATACAGGTTTTTTAAAAGGACCATTTTGCCCAATATATGGATGTGGCGCAATAATAATGATATTATTTTTGAAACAGCTTGAAGAAAATATAGCAATATTATTTATAGTTTGTTTTTTTACATTATCATTATGGGAATATATAGTTGGAGTGTTTTTAGAAAAAGTTTTTAAAACTAAGTATTGGGATTATACAGACCATAAATTTAATATAAAAGGGAGAGTGTGTTTACAAAACTCAATATATTGGGGAATATTAGGAACTATTTTTATAAAATATATACATCCTTTAGTGCAAAATGGGCTTAGTTTAATAAATATAAAATTGCTACAAATAATAATAATGGTTATAACATTTATATTTATAATAGATACAATAACAAGTATAATAAAAGTTAAAAATATAAAAGGTACTTTACAGAGAATAGAAGAATTAAATAATCAAATTAAGGAAAAATTAGAAGAACTAAACTCAAAAGATTATAAATTAGAAATAAAAGAAAATATTCATGAAAGAATATCAGACTTAAAAAATAGAAAGAATAAAATGTTTAAAAATTTATATAAAACAGTATATAGACTAAAGAAAGCGTTCCCAAAATTACAAGATAAAGAAATAACTGAAATATTAAACAGAAAACTAGAGATTATAAAGAAAGAAAAAAAGGAGAAAAAATGATACAAGAGATTTATATAATAGATGATGATGAATCTTCAATACCAGTTTTTAGACAGTTATTCAAAAATGATGAAGATTTTAAATTTATAAGTGTTAAATCTGAACAAATTGAAGTTGCACTAAAAAATATACCATCAATGATTATTATAAATGAAGATGCTATTAAAGTAGATGTTGTAAAATTATGTGAAAATATAAGAAATGATGATGATAATAGCATAACGCCAATAATAGTAGTTTCTTCTAAACAACAAAGGGAACATAGAATAGACATACTAAAAAGATCAGTAGAATATTATATAAGGAAGCCAGTAGATGCAGATTATCTATATTATACAATAAAAAATTTAAATAGATTGTTATCTATAAACAGAAGAATTAGCCCATTAACAGGCTTACCAGGTAATGTTCAAATACATGCTGAATTGAAAAAAAGGTTATTAAATAAAGAAGAATTCTCTATATTATATTTAGATTTGGATAATTTTAAAGCATATAATGATGTATATGGATTTTTAAATGGAGATGAAATTATAAAATTTACTGCAAATGTAATTCTACAATGTGTACATTCACATGTATGTGAAGGTGCATTTGTTGGACATATAGGTGGAGATGATTTTATCGCAATTGTTCCATTAATTAAATGTGATGAATTATGCCAAAGTATTATTGCACAATTTGATTCTCAAGTTACAAAATTTTTTACAGAAGAAGATATTGAAAAAGGATATATTGAAGTTGCGAATAGGAGAGGCATTATAGAACAATTTCCTTTAACTGCTATTTCTATTGGAGTTGTTGAAGCTAGCAAAGATAGGTTTGAAAATATGATTGAGATTGGCGAAGTTGGTGCCCAAGTTAAACATAGTGCAAAGTCTATTATTGGTAGTAGCTATGTTATTGATAGAAGAAAAAAATTTTAAAATATGAATAAAATAAATAAACTCTTAATAAGTTATATTAAGAGTTTTTAGTTTATTATATAAACTTATGAAGGGAATGGGATTACAATGATTGTAATTGATAAAAAAAGAATTAGTTTTATAATAATATGTTTATTATTAGGATTGTTTGCGTATTCATATCAAAGCACAAAAACTACATTAGATTATAGTATGGAAGAGGTTTCAACAACTCCAGTATCAGGAAAAACCGTTGTTTTGGACGCAGGACATGGAACTCCAGATGAACGGAGTTGGTTATTAACACTAATAAAATAATAACTAATCTATATAGTTCAAAGAAAGTGTTCAAATACTTTCTTTTTTTGAGCTTAAGAGTATAAATAAAAATTAATGGGAGGAATGAGTATGAGTGGATTAACAAATATTAATTAGAGAGACACAGGAAGAAATAGGATATTCTTTAAGAGATATTGAGTACATTGGTAGTTTAGGATGTTATTATTATTTTA
>CAPNAQ010000153.1 GCA_948663505.1 uncultured Clostridia bacterium
GGACATTTTTATGGGTTACTACTTAAGACATTATCATAAATTAATCATAAAAAAATATAAAAATTTTGATAAATGTATTGACAGTTTAAAAAAAATATAGTATTATATAAAGGCGTTCTGAGTTATACTTAGAACTTTGGTGATGGGCTATTAGCTCAGGTGGTAGAGCACTTGACTTTTAATCAAGTTGTCCCGCGTTCGAGTCGCGGATAGCTCACCAAAAGAACTAAATAATAAAATTATTTAGTTCTTTGTATATATGGCCCCTTGGTCAAGCGGTTAAGACATCGCCCTTTCACGGCGGAGACATGGGTTCGATTCCCGTAGGGGTCACCAAGAATGCCACTTTAGCTCAGTTGGCCAGAGCACCGCACTTGTAATGCGGGGGTCCTCAGTTCGAATCTGAGAAGTGGCTCCATTTTATAGCAACTTACGAACTTATAAAGGGTTTCGTAAGTTTTTTCATTTTTAGAAAAGATGAATTGAACTGAATATAAAATACTCAAAATGTTCTCTTATCAAAGAAAGGAGGGCATTTTTTTGTTTGAGTTTGAAACAGTACAAGAATTAGAGTTAAATACACAAATACTAGAAATCATTAAAGATTATAATTATACAGTTAAAAATGGCAAAATTAAGCATTTAAAGGCTACTAATTTACAATTTATTGAACCAACTGAATATTTAATTACATATCCTACTACTCTTACTATTTACGAATATAAAGTAAATGAAATAGCTAATAAAAACTTTTACATAAAAGAACATAAGCAAAAGTATAGTCTCCAAGAAATTAAACAAATTCTCATAAAACTAAAAAGTTAATCTTACATTTTGAAAATTTGATTAACAAAACCTTAAAAAATTCACAGGAGATATAGGAGGGAATATTTTATGAGATGTCGAGTTTATGTAAGAGTGTCAACAGATGATCAAAGAGATAATGGATATTCTATTGATTCACAGCTACGAATGATAAAAGAATATTGTGAGAAAAACAATTATGATATTGTAGATATATACAATGATGCAGGACATTCTGGAAAAGATTTAATGCGACCAGAAATGCAAAGATTACTAAAAGATATTAAATCGCACAAAATCGAAGTAATAGTTGCTATTAAACTAGATAGATTAACAAGAAATAATTATGATGGATTTTGGTTTTTGAACTATTTTGAAGAACATGATGTCAAAATAGAATTAATATTAGAGCCTTATGATGTATCTACTGCAAATGGTGAAATGATATTTGGAATGAACTTAGTGTTTGGACAAAGAGAAAGAAAAGAAATTGGAGAAAGAACAAAGCGTGCTATGGAAGAAATGGCTTTAGAGCATATACACCCTAGTAAAGCACCCTATGGATATACTAGAAATAGTGAAACTGGACATTTAGAAGTAGAGCCTATTGAAGCTGGGGTAGTTAAAGAGATATTTGAACTATGTAAGCAAGGTAATTCAAGTAGAGGAATTGCAACAGTTATGAAAAATAGCAATGCTTATTTAAAAACAGGAAAATGGACAACAGATAGAGTTTATAAAATACTTACTAATTCTATTTATATTGGAATATTTGAGTATGGCAAATATTGTAGAAAACCACAAGATATTTTAAGAGTTGAAAATTACTGTGAGCCAATTATAGATATGGAAACATGGAATATCACAAGAAAAGTATTAGAAAGAAACAAACACTCCAATTATGGAGAACATATCCACTTATTTACTGGCATTGTGAGATGTCCTACTTGTGGAAAAATACTATCATCTACAAACTCTTTTAAGTATAGTGGAATACCAAAAGAAAAAGTATATTATCATTTAACTTGCAAGAATCCTAATTGCAAATCAAAAGGATTACATTATAGTTCAGATAAAATAGAACAAAAATTAGTTAGAGTTTTAAATGAATTAACAAGATATATGTATGAGATTTATAGTGAAATTATAGTATGTAATTCAATTAAAACAAAAGACATTAAAAATATAGAAAAAGCCATTGAAAAACTAAAAATGCAAGAGAAAAAATTGGTGGATTTATATTTAAGTTCTACCTTAAATGTAGAAACAATTAACCATAAAAATGATGTAATTAAAAAAGAAATAGAAAACTTAAATAAGAAAAAACAGCAAATTGATCCAAATAATGATTTTAAAGAATACACAATTGGACTATTAAAAAAGTTAGATTGTAATGTAGAAAATGGAAAAGTTATATCTAATAATAAAATAGCATTTACATTTATTTTTAATAGTCTAAAAAGAAAAACAAAACAAGAATTAATAAAAAAATTAATTGATTGCATAGAAATAAGAAGAAACAAAAATTATGATATTGAAATTACAAATGTTAAATTTACAGAAGAGTTTATCTCTAAAAGTAGCAAAGAATATATAAAATATTTATATGAAATCTTGAAAAATAATAACATTGGATTTATTTATAAAGAAGCAATTGATAGTACAGAATTAGAAAAATTAAAAGAGGACTATTTTGTATTTTCTGATGAAAAAATTGGACAATATTCAAAAGAAGAATTAGAAAAATATGTAGAACTATTGAAAGAGCATTTTTATACATATGGAGTTATAAATTGCCCATACATTGAAAATGGAAACATGATAGATAATTTAACATTAATGCAAAAAAATATAAGCAAAAAAATTAAGGAGGAAGCAAATTATGAAGCATCTTAATAAAGAAAATATAAACAAAAATCAAGTACAAACAGTAGAACAGTTTAAAGTACTTTCATATTTAAAAAGCACATTTAATATTGATGAAATTGAACTATATTTATATGATAAAACTACAATAAAGTTAATTGATAAAAATAAAGTACAAGCATATTTTAAATATAATAAACAAACTAAAAAAGTAGAATTTTATGAAAAAATACATTTAAAAAATGAATTAAAAAGATGAGATTTATAAAAAAATCTTGTCCCAGCAAGCACTGAATTTGGATATACGCCAAATTCAAATATGGGGACTTCGTCCCCAATCCCCAAAAATAAAAATAAGAAAGAAGGAAAGATTATGAATAATGAAAAAGTAAATTATTTAATTGATATAATAAAAGATATGATATAGAAAATAAATTAAGACTTGCAATATGTATGTGTGATAATTACAGTCATACTAATTTAGAATATGATAAAAAAGAAATGTGTAAATACCTTGATAATTTGCTAAAAGAAATTAATATAGAATACAGAACAACATTGACAAATTTTACAGACTATCCTTACATAATGTTTGTTATATCAAAAGTTATAGAAATGAATTCAATAGAACAAAATAGAGTGGCATTATATCTTTTTAATAGTATAAATTATAAAATAAAAAATTGTAAAACTCTTGACAATAAAGAACAAATGTTTTAAGATATATACAATAAGAAAAGGACGTGAGATTATGGAAGAA
>CAPNAQ010000154.1 GCA_948663505.1 uncultured Clostridia bacterium
AAAATATTATGTTAAATTCTCTTTCTAATTTTTTTAGATATATCTTTTTATATAAGTTTATTATGTATGTATAAAAGTATTCTGTTTCAAATTTATGTGGTAATGTAGTAAAATTATTTATATCTGCATTTGATGTAAATAATGTTACTCCTTGCTTTGTTATTCCTATTTTTGCATATTTCCACTTAGAAAAGCTTTTTGTCTCTTCCTCTAGATTTGCTGAATTATCCGCTGGTAATAAGTTTGCATATTTTATAAAGTTATATTTTATATTTTCAAAATTTTTTTCCTCATTCCATGATTCTTGATCTATACATACATATGAATATGTTAGAAATCTTTGTGTATCTATATTTAATTTTATTGCTTCTATATCAGATCCTGTTATATCTTTTATAAATTCTGATAATTTATTTATATCATCAAATGTGCTTGTCTGTAGATAAATTTTATCATAATTTGACTTATATTCTTGATTTACATCTCTAAACTTGTAATTAAAGTTTAATAAATCTGAAAAATCATTACTATTTTCAATATTTGTTTTCATACACAAAAAACATATTCCTGTATTAAAACATATTAGTTCTACTTTATGTATTTTAAAAAATATACCTTTTTCCTCAGCTTTTCCTTGTATATCATTTTCTAAATTATATTCAAAAATTGTACATGTATTTTTACTTAAAATAGCTGATTTTGTATCAATTGGCATTTTTTCTAATTTATTAATTTTAATTTTAGATAAATTTGAAAACATACAATCACTTATTTTGGGCAAGAAATATTTATACAAATCTATGTCTTTTTGCTTTTCTATAGTTTTTATTGAAAATCTTTTATCTTTTAACATTTTCATTATGTACTTTTGATACTTATTTTCATTCATTACAAATGGATGTATAAAATATGTATATTGGTAGTTCATCTTTAGTTCCATTTTTATTTCCCTTCGTTCTTCTTTGTTAATTATTTTTTTATAATTCAAAAAAGAATTGTTATTTGGCTAGGCAAACGAGATTTAAATTTATGAGGCGTGCTAATGCACGTTGATTAAATTTAAATTGAAGTTTAACAACGCCAAATGTTAATTATTTTTTGAATTTATTGTTGATTATAACACATCATATTAATATCCAACCCCAAATGCCATCTTCCAATAAAATCAATTAACAAATAATCATCTAAATTATAAGTTGGATCTTGAATAACATTACCCTTTGTATCTAAGCTTCCCCATTTACCATCAGCTTTAACACCAACAAAACCAAAATCATTTTGCTCTGTAGCATCATCATATTTATAATCAACTACATTTTTTCCATTTTTGTCCAAATACCCATATTTTCCATCTTTCTTATCTAAAAATAATGTTCTATTTGGATATAAATCTTTTTCTTGTTTCTCTTCAAATTTAAAATTATAATATTTTGTATCATCCTCTTGTCTAATTTTTATATAACCTTTATCTTCATTTAATTCTAGTATCAATCCTTTTAACTTTGTTTCTAAGTTGCTATTTAATACATTTGAATTAAAATTACTATCTTCTAAAATATAGAAATCTGCCTTTTTATTATAAACTATTGAAATATAATCAAATGGTATTTTTACTTCTTTATTTATATCTATAATTCCATATTTATCTCCTGTTTTTGCAATAAAATAGCCTGTTTTTGCTTCTGTTAAATAGTCATATTCAGCATTAATTAATACTTTTCCTGATAAATCCATTATTCCATATTTATTGTTATTTATAAATATTACTGCATTTTCTTGACTTGATAATATCTCTTTAATTTCATTAAATCCCTCTTTTAATACTTCTGTTCCATCATTTTTTATAAGTTTTTGCTTTTCTTCATCTGTTGCTACATATAAATCATTTCCAAATACCTTTTGTATAGAATTATACTTTGTTTCTAATATTTTATTGTTTGAATAATCTACAATTCCATATTTTCCTAAATCATTTTTTACTATAAATCCTGATTTATTATCTTTTCCTAATATGTCTATATCTGCATATTGTGGTTCAATTACAACTTTTCCTTCGTGATCTACAATTCCATATCTTCCTTCTTTTTTTATTTTATATGAATTTTCTATTCCTATTATTGGAGAAATTTCTTCATACTCAACTGGGATAAGTTCTTTTCCTTTCATACTTATTAATCCATATTTTCCATTTTGTTCTACTTTTAATGCATTTTGTTCATATAATAAGTTGTTATTTTCATCTTTGTTTGATATTGCTTCAACTTTATTATATTGTGTATATATTTCCTGATTTTTTTGATTTAATACTTTTGTTTTGTATTCTCCAGTCTGATAATTTATGTCATATGTACATATAAATACTGCATTTTTATTATTTGGTATCTGTATCATTTCTGCATATGAAGGTTCTATTATCGTCTTTCCTGTTGAACTTAATACTCCATATTTATTGTCTTTATATATTGTATAATAACTTTCACTACTTATTTTTCCAGTACTTGTTTCTTTTGTAAATAGTCCTTTTATTATTAAGATAAACATTATTATTACTACTATTGCTATTATTACTGCAAATACTTTTTTCATATTTAGTTGTGGTTCTTCTTCAAATCTTTTACCTTTACTCATTTTGAGCCTCCTAATACATACATATATTGTTTCTTTTATATGCATATATTTTAGCATTTTATATGCATATAGTCAATTTTATATACAGATTTTTATAAAGAATTTAATAATTCTAAAGCTTTTGGATGAAAACTTTCACCTTTACTTTCTAGCTTCTCTCTTCGTTTTATAAGGTAAAATTTTAAAGCTTCATCTATATTTTGATATGCAAGTTCTTTTATTTGCTCAATTTCTAAATTATTATTTTTTCGACCTATTTTATCAGCTATAAAAATAATTTTATCAAACAAAGTCATTGATACATCTCCTATTGTATGATATTTAATCCCATTGCATATTTCGTCATCTAGATGATACTTTTCTTTTGCTACAACTGCACCAATATCTGAATGTATTATATTCCTATATTCAGGCTCAAGTAATTCTTTTGGCATATTATATTTTTCTATCCATTTTTCATTTTCTTCATTACTAAATTCTTTTGCTATATCATGTATTATTCCTGCTAAGTATGCCTTTTCTTCATTAATTTTATAATGTTTTGCTAATTCTTTGGCTTCTTCTGCTACTCTAATACTATGTTCATATCTAAATTCTGAAATTTTTTCTTTTATTTCTCTTTGTATTTGCTTTATATCATACATCTTTTTATTTACCTCCATATAATAATTATTATTCACACCTAATACTAAAAATTTATATTCTATAATTAATTGCTGATATATACTCTTTATATATCAGCAATTTTACAAAAATATTTTCTTAATATTAATTATAATTTCATATATTTTTTATTCTTAAA
>CAPNAQ010000155.1 GCA_948663505.1 uncultured Clostridia bacterium
AACTGTACATTTTAATTAACAGCAAATTATAAATAATACATCTTTCTGTTAATTTATATAAAATTAAAAATCTCTTTGATTTTCATTATTAAATTTATCTTGTTCTATAATTTCTTCAGTTTGTTCTTTTTTTAATAGACCTATATCATCATAACTCAAACTACTAGTTATTTCAAACATATCATCTAGATGTTCTTTAGCCTTTAACTCTTTTTCATTGAATTTTGTTTTATATTCTTTTATCTCAAAATTGAAAGGCATTGGAATTTTTGCTATAACTGGAATAAATATAGGATCTTTTTTTATTTTTGGAATAACTTTAGAAGGATCTATATCTATTGCTATTTTTGCATATTTTATAGTATTTTCTTTATCACCCTTTATCATAGATATTTTTGAAAGTTGGAAATAACTTTCTGCTGATAATTCTTCGTCTTCAATTGCTTCAATAAAGTACTTTTCTGCCTCATCTAAATCCCTAAATATTAAAGAGATTTGTGCTAAAGAATATTTTGAATGATAACAAATGGAATTAATTTCAGCAGCTTTTTCATAGCAAATTTTAGCACTTTTAAAATCATTTAACATGGTATATACCAAACCCAAATTATAATTTATATCATAATCCATTGGATAATATTTTAAAGAATCTTGGTATATATTTGCTGCTTCCTTATACATTTGTTTGTCTATTAAAATTTCTCCTAATAATTCAGTTGCTTTATAATATTCTGGCTTTTTATTTAATAAACTAAATAGCATTTCTTTAGCTTCATCTTGTTTCTGTAAATTATTCAATAATTCGGCTATTTTAAAATATGAATCATAATCTTTTTTATTAGAATCAATTGCTTGTACATATTCATCAATTGCTTTTCTCATTCCACCTTCCAATTCATATATTTCTGCTAACATTTTATGACCTATATAATTTGCAGGATATTTGGTAACTAATTTTATCAATTGCTCTTTTGCTTTTTTATTATTTCCTATTTTCAAATATATTTTTGCTTTTAATACATTTAATACTTGTATTAATGGTATACCTTTTTTTTCTATTATTATTACTGAAACAGGAATTAGTATAGAAACTATGTATTTTAACATCGTTATTACTATTCCTAAATTTGTTTTTGCAAATACTTCTATAAAATTTAATGCTATTCCTATAGCTTCTAAAATTAATATACCTACATAATTCGTGTCATTTTCTTTTATCATTTTATAGAAAACATTTATAAAGAAAACAAATGCTAATATAATAAATATTAATTGTTCTACTATTCTCATAACTTTCTCTTCCTTCTTGTTCTTCTTATCTATTTTATTGCATTTTTTATCATTTGTCTAGTACTAATTAAATTTAACTTTTGGTTTTTTTCTATAAATTTAATTATAGAAAAAAGATATATATTTTTTCTAAATAATATAATTTTGCCAAAAACTGAAACTTAAATTAGTTAAATACTACTATAAATCCTATAATCTCTCAATATTTTTCTCACATAATTATTAGTCTCTTTATAAGGAATATTCTCAACATCTGACCCATCAGATTTAATCACACCATTATCAATCCAATTGTCAACAGTACCAATACCTGCATTATAAGCAGTAACAGCAACCTCTATATTTTCATATTTATCAATTAAAATTGACAAATATTTTGTACCAAAATTAATATTAGTTTCAGCATCTAAAAGAAGATCATTAACACTCATTTTCATTTTATTATCAAATTTAATAACTTTTATAATATCCCTTGCTGTACTTTCAAGTAACTGCATTAAACCTATAGCACTTTTACTAGATTGAGCTTTAGGATTAAAATTACTTTCTGCTTTAATTACTGCATAAACCAGATTTTCATCAACATTATATTCATTTGCATATTTTGATACATATTCACTATATTTTTTAGGATATAAAAATTGTATATAATAATCCCTAGTAACTACCAAAACAAACATTATGCACATTATTATAATTAAAATTGCTACAGGTTTACTTTTAGAAAACATAAAAAACTCCTTTTTGTCCATTTCTGCAATGTCCAGAAGGAATGTCCCCAATGGGCACTCGATTGAACACTATTTGCACTCATACCAATTTTCTGCTTCTGATACTTCCGCAATTAATGGTATCTTTAATTTTACTGCACTTTGCATTTCACTTTGTATTATATTTTTTACTTTATCTGCTTCTTCTATAGGTACTTCAATCATCATCTCATCATGTACTTGTAATACTATTTTTGATCTTAATTTTTTATTATTTAATTGTTTAAATACATTTATCATTGCTATTTTCATTATATCTGCAGCTGTTCCTTGTACAGGTGTATTCATTGCTGCTCTTGCTCCAAATTGTCTAACCATATAATTATTTGATTTTAATTCTGGTATATATCTTCTTCTGTTAAACATTGTTTCTACAAATCCTGTCTCTTTGGCTGTTTCTGTAACATTTTTCATAAAGTTGTCTATACCTTTATATTCATTTAAATAGTCTTCTATATATTTTTTTGCTGTTTTCCTTGATATTCCTAATTGTTCTCCTAATCCAAAATCACTTATTCCATATACTATTCCAAAGTTTACTGCTTTTGCATTGCTTCTTTGTTCTTTTGTTACTTCTTCTATTGGTGTTTTAAATACTTTGGATGCTGCTTGTTTATGAATATCTTGATTTTCCTTGAATGCTTGTATCATGTGTTCATCTTCTGACATATGTGCTAACACTCTTAGTTCTATTTGCGAATAATCTGCGTCAATATAGATTTTTCCTTCTTCTGGTTTGAATATTTTTCTTACTTGTTTTCCTAGTTCAAATCTTGTTGGTATATTTTGCAGATTTGGTTCTGTTGAACTTATTCTTCCAGTTGCTGTTATTGTTTGATGAAAAAATGAATGTATTCTTTTTGTTTTTGGATTGATATATGGTTTTAATCCTTCCACATATGTTGAGTTTAATTTCATTAATTGTCTATAATCTAATATTTCTTCTATTATTGGATGTTCTCCTTTTAGTTTTTCTAATACATCTACATCTGTTGAATATCCACTTTTAGTTTTCTTTACAACTGGTAATTTCATTTTTTCAAATAAAATTTCTCCTAATTGTTTTGTTGAATTTATGTTAAATTCTTGTCCTGCTAATTCATATATTATTTTTGTTTTTATTTCTAATTGTTCTTTTAATTTGTCTCCAAAAGTTTTTAATTCTTTTTCATCTGCATATATTCCATTCCATTGCATATTTGCTAACACTTCTACTGTTGGCATATCTATATTGTTAAATAATTCTACTGCATTTATTTTTTCTAATTCTTTTGTTGTTTCTTCTTTTATTTTATATATTAAATATGAATAAAATGTATATTTTTTCTCATCTATTTTATTTGATTCTTCTTTTTCTTCAATGTGTATTT
>CAPNAQ010000156.1 GCA_948663505.1 uncultured Clostridia bacterium
TTTAAAATTCTAATTTATTTTATTTGTTAATTTTAATTTTTATTATACTAATTTTATTGTTCTTCAGTATTTGCTATTACTTCTTCCATTGATGTTGGTTCTTCCTCATCTTCTACAGCTATATCTGTTTCAAAACTTTCTCCTTGTCTTCCTTCAATAACTGCATTTGCCATTACATCTGCTATTAATTTAACAGCTCTAATTGCATCATCATTTCCTGGTATTGGGTAATCAACTTCTTCTGGATTACAATTTGTATCTACTAATCCTATTACTGGTATTCCTAATTTCTTTGCTTCTAATATTGCTATATGTTCTTTTTTAGGATCTACTAAGAATATAACTCCTGGAATTTCTTCCATTTCTTTTATTCCACCTAAGTTTTTTTCTAGTTTTTCCATTTCTTTCTTTAATAATATTACTTCTTTTTTTGGTAATACATCAAATGTTCCATCTTGTTCCATTGTTTCTAAATCTTTTAATCTTTGTACTCTTGCTCTTATTGTTTCAAAGTTTGTTAGCATTCCTCCTAACCATCTTTGATCAATATAGTACATTCCACATTTGATTGCTGCATCTTTCATACATTCTTGTGCTTGTTTTTTTGTTCCTACAAATAAAATTGTTTTTCCTTCTTCCGCTTGTTCTTTTAAGAATGCATATGCCTCATCAATTTTCTTTGATGTTTTTTGTAAGTCAATTATATGGATTCCATTTCTTGCTTGAAATATGTATTCAGCCATTTTTGGATCCCATCTTCTTGTTTGATGTCCAAAGTGAACACCTGCTTCTAGTAATTGTTTCATTGCAACTACTGCCATTTTTAATTCCTCCCTTTTTGTTTTTACTTCCATAAAGTTCATCATTTAAACTAGGACCAATTTCTGGCACACCCCTTTAAACTTGCTTTATGTGTTTATTACGCATATTATTATAACAGCATTTTTATTAAAATGCAAGTGTTTAAAAATATTCTTTGAATTTTTAGTGATTAATTTATGATAATGTCTTAAGTAGTAACCCATAAAAATGTCCCAAAATGTAAATAATACATTACAGAGGTGTAATGTAATGAAAAAGATGAATTTAAGAATGAAAGAATTAGATAAATATAATGTAATTAAAGAATTATGATATGATGGCACAATTTAAAAGCTAAAAAAATTGACATATGTTATGTAAATATGGTATAATTTTATTATATAAAATGTAGGAAATCCTTTTTTATAGGCATAAGGACACCTGACAATATATCGAATATATCGAAAGGAGAATATCATGAATGATGATATAATCAAATACTTCAATGATAAAATGTATATTATACAAAAAAAGAATATACCAAAATATTTAGGAAAAGTTCCTTTATTAGTTTGGTATGATAACAAGCTAGTAAAGATAACTAGAGATGGGGATGCAAAACAGCTCTCCATCGCTGACTGGGAAGAAATATTAAAGGAAAAAAAATATCCCAAAACACTTTCTTCATTCGTTTATTTTTTTAACAAAGAATTTTTTGAAAATAAAGTCATTTTATCAACAGAGGAAGCACACAAAGTACTGTTCTCCATGTTGGAGACAATAAATGATGAATTATAATAGGTAAAAAGAAGGCAATGCCTTCTTTTTGTTTATCTTATAATATAATACAAATTAATCCGCCAGAACCCTCATTAACAATACGTTCTAAGGTTTCTTGAAGTTTAAGTTGAGCTTCTTCAGGCATTTTAGAAAGTTTAGTTTGAAGACCTTCATTAACAAGTTCATGTAAACTTTTGCCAAAAATATTAGACTCCCAAATTTTAGTAGGATCATTTTCAAAGCCAGAAAGAAGATAATTAACTAATTCTTCAGATTGTTTTTCAGAACCAACAATTGGAGAAACTTCAGTAGTAACATTTGTTTTAATCATATGTATACTAGGAGCAGTAGCTTTTAATTTAACACCAAATCTTGACCCCTGTTTTACCATTTCTGGTTCATCTAAAACTAATTCATCAATAGAAGGTGTAACAATACCATAACCTTTAGCATTTACTTCTTCTAAAGCATAAGCAATTTTATCATATTTTTTCTTAGCATTAGATAGATCTGAAATAATTCCAAATAAATCTCCTTCATTTTGTACATTAATACCTGTAATTTCTGTTAAAACTTTATAAAACAATTCTTCTTTTAAATCAATTTGAATATTAACATTTCCTGAACCAAGTTCAATATTTGTTATAGAAGTTCTTGATATTATTTCTGTTTGATTTATCTTACTTGTGCAATTTGATACATCTTTTAAAACATGAATATCTGAAAAAGCTTCTTTAATTTCATTAAATAATTGTTCTTTAATTGGATGATTAAAGTTTAAACCATCAACCCAACGAGGAAACTTTATTGCAATTTGTTGAGTTGGAAATTCATATAAAAGTTTAGAAAACATTGTATTAATATCATTTAGATTTAAATTAGAACAATTAATAGGCATTACACTTGTTTGATATTTTTCTGTCAATCTTTGAGCAAGTTCTTGTGTATAGTCAGAAGATGGATTTTCAGAATTTAGTAAAATTATAAAAGGTTTATCTAAAGCTTTTAGTTCAGATACAACTCTTTCTTCTGCTTTTATATAGTCTTCTCTAGGAATATCTGTAACTGTTCCATCTGTAGTAATAAGTATTCCAATTGTTGAATGTTCTTCAATAACCTTTTTAGTACCAATTTCAGCAGCTGTTTCAAATGGAATTTCTTCTTCAGACCATGGTGTTTTTACCATTCTAGGCATATCATCTTCTAGATATCCAATAGCATTATCTACTAAGTATCCTACACAATCAACTAATCTAGTCTTGAATTTTAAATTATTTTCTAAAGTTATTTCTATAGCTTCATTTGGAACAAATTTTGGCTCTGTTGTCATTATTGTTCTACCACCAGCACTTTGTGGCAATTCATCTTTTGCCCTTTCTTTTTTATACTCATTATCAATATTTGGAATAACAAGTAAGTCCATAAAATTTTTTATAAAAGTAGACTTACCAGTTCTTACAGGACCTACAACACCTACATAAATATCACCATCAGTTCTTTTTGCAATATCCTGATATAAACTTGAATTTTCCATCTATATACCTCCCTTTAAAATTTACAATTTTAATATTATATGGAACACTATAATGAAGATTATACATGTTTGTACAAATAACTTTAATTAATGTATATTGCTAATTTTCGAAGTATATGACAAGTTTTCAAAAAAAAATTGATAAATTTATTAAAGTATGTTAAAATAATTTAAGTTTTAGTTTTTGGCAAAAAATATATGCTTTAAAAAAACGAAACTTAATAAAATAACAAATATTGAAGATATGAATAAAATATAG
>CAPNAQ010000157.1 GCA_948663505.1 uncultured Clostridia bacterium
TCCGGTATCTGCGCGGGCAGCGCGGACAGGCTTTCATACACGATGCTGCCCTGTCCGTTCCGCCGGAACGTCTTCACCCTGCCCGCCGGGTCCGTCACCCTTACCAGGCGGTCGAGGTAGTCGTACTCGTAGGCATAGCCGCCGCTGCGGTCCTTTTCCCACTGCCTTGCACTGTGGTGGCGGATGGGGCTCCCGAGGTTGTCATAGTCGTCATGCACCGCGTTCCCCTCGCCGTCCGTCGTGCAGGTTACGTGGTTCAGGCTGTTGTAGGCAAAATGCACGCTGCCCGCCGCCGTCCCTGCATGGGTCTTCCGCCCCGCCCTGTCATAGGCATACGTGTACTCATTCCCCGACGGGCTGGTTGCCGCGCGCGTCCTCCCTTTGGAACTTCATCGCGGTAGTCACACGCCACGTTCCAAATGTTGTCATAGGAATATATTACATCAAACTTAATCTATTAATGTAAACTCCAGTCCTCGCACCTTTTCTTTTTCAAGTTCATTTTTTAATATATCAGAGCAGAACATAAATCCCCCTTCTAAGTGTTTCATTCTAAAAAGATGAGCCTCCCCAATATTCTCTTTATTTAAATATAGTTTATCAAATCGCTGTATCCTATCCTTATCACCCTTATACACCTTATATTTTGACCTCTCCATGTCGATACAGTCTATATTTATTATCGGATATGCGATTATAAGGTTTTTTACATCACATTTAAAGTTTAAATACTCTAATCCTTCTTTGACATATGAATCAAATATTTTCATTACTTTTGCGTCTTTTTGAATAATGAAAAAATCTTCATTAAAAAGAAAAACATCAGAGTCGTCTATGCCGCCCTTTTTAAAATATAGCTCTACTGACGGATCCCATCTGTCAATTACACTTTCTCCCAGCAATAAAAAAGAATTTAATTTTTCGAATTCCTTTTCCTTTATATATATATCATATGTATTATCTCTTGATATGTATATTCTCCAATAGTTCATACAAATCCTCCTTTAAACTAACTAACATTTTATTAATTATATCCATCAGATGTGTCTAGAAATATTAACAAATAAATTTAGAAACTTTTTTAATATGTCACCGTTAAAGAAACTATAGGATTCTTTAACGGTGTTTGAATCTTTTTATTGTCCTAATTGATTTAACTATTCAAAATCTTTTAAATTACATCCCATTTCTTCTGCAATCTCCAACGCGGTTTCCCTTGGGGCTGAATCATCATATTCAGATGTATTATTAAGAATATATTTTATACACTCCTTTACCTTTTCAAATTCTTCCAGTTCGTAATAAACTTCCATAGTGCACGATTTAATTTCCAATTTTTCAAACTTATTATCCACTTCGTCAAATGCTACTTTTAATAACTCAAGTCCCTCATTGTATTTTCCTTTATCCAAAAGATATAGAGCTTTATTAAATTTTTGGTTCATAATTTTATCATATCCTTTCAATTGATTATAATTTTAGGCGTTTGCGAAACTCTGAAGCCATTCAAAACACTGGATTTTTTGTTTGAAATTTAATGTCATCTCCTCAAAAGCTTTCAGTTTTTGCCTTTTAGAAATATTGTGGAAATGTGTATAACTTTACAGAATTTCTCTGATTTAAATAATTACTCTTGTTTTAGGGTTTGCAACCCCTATAATTTCGTTTAAAATTTTAAGAGTTATCCACCTCAACTGTATTTTGAGTTTCGCAATTACCTAGATTATAATTTTAAAATTTATAAAATAAACTAACTCTTTCGCATAACAAAACAATAATGCTAAATTAACATAAGTTTTTTATATCATATTGAAGCATTTCAAATAAATACTTTTATCACGTTTTCTTATCTTTAAAAAAATTATACAACAATATTTACTAATATAACTCATACTAAATAACTTATGTTTTACTTATCTATTTTCTTGATAGCACTACTCCCCAAGTCTCGACATAGCCACCGCTACGCCTGTGTTTGGGAAGCAGCACTCTCAGAAAAATATACTGCGCCAAACATTAGGGTATTTAGCACGAATTATACTAGTTTTTACCATACATTTTAACATGATTTCTTGAATTATTTGGAATATTATATAGCTTCATCATATCTTTAATATTATTTTGTAAATCTTTTAAATACCACTTTACAAGTTTTTGTCCAAAAGTTGTAAAGTGGTATTAGATAATACAACGACTTAATTATTTACTCCCCAAGCTGCGTCAACTTCTTGAATAAAACTTTTTATTTCCTCTTGTGTAGCCTTAAAAGGACTTAATAGATTTATAACTATTTTTTCTTTATCATTTGAGCTCGATTTTGTCCACCGATTATTTAACATTGCATTCCTTAATGCTCTGTCCCTATAAAATATTTGATTTTTTAACATTCTCCAATTATCCCATTTTCCAATATTTTTTTCATCCTTTTCTCCATCCATTTCTTCTAAAGCATCAACTAATTTATTACAAAAATCTGCAATAATTGGACTCGAAGATACATTTACATTATCAGGATTTATATGAAATTTTGCTTCCAATAGTGCCTTATGTATATTTAATATCTCATAATAATCATTTATTTCTATTTTAGTTTCTTTCATCAAAAATCATTCTCCTTTACAATTAAACTTGCATTTCTCCCATCTCTTATGGTACCCAAATAAATCAATTCATTTGGTTGTGTGGCACCCTGTGAAGTCAAGTTGCTATCATTAGGATCTAATAATGTAATTTCTACCCTATGAGTTGCACAATCATCACCTTTCGTTCCCATAAATAATGCATTATTAGCATCTCCGGGGCTGATTTCATCTGTAGTTACAAATACCCTCCCCCTACTATCAGTCTGAATTATTCCAGTTTCTTGAATAGCTTTAGCTCCATCTGCATCAGTATAATGGTATAAATCTGGCTGTTTTCTTTCTCCACCTTCTTTACCTTCACAATTATTCGTTATTCCCACAAACCCACTCGGATCACAGTATATCACCGGATTACTGCCACAGTACGCATAAAGGTTAAACCCATCATCATAAATGACATCTTCCTGCGTAAACCTTCCTGTTGCAGGGTTATAGTACCTTGCCCGAAGATACGTCAGCCCGGTCAGTTCATCCCCCATCTGGCTGTTATATCCAAGGCGGCTGGACGCTCCCTCTTGGAATATTCTTTCGCCAAATGCACTGTATTCCTGACAGTTTTCTGTCTGCCTGTCGGCATTGAGGATGTAGCGGAGGCTTCCCTGTTCATCCGTGATATAGCTGTATTCGTGTTTCTGATTCTCACCAGAAAAAGTTACATACCGCACTGTATCCTCATGCCCGAGATATTCATTCC
>CAPNAQ010000158.1 GCA_948663505.1 uncultured Clostridia bacterium
ATATTACCAAGTGAAAAAGCCTTTGCTTTTAAAATGAAACTAGACGCAGAAAGACATCAAGGTAAAACTTCTGGACAAGATGTCCAGAAGTGGACACGAGAAAATATAACTGATAATATGAGTGGCAGACAAGTTCAAAGATATGTAAGGCTAACAGAACTAACACCAGAGTTATTAAAGTTAGTTGATGAAAATAAAATGGCAATGAACCCAGCAGTAGAAATATCATATTTAAAAGAACAGGAACAAAAGGACTTATTAGAAACAATAGAAAGTGAAGATTGCACACCATCATACCCACAAGCAATAAGAATGAGAGAATTAAGCAAACAAAATAAATTGGATATGGACACGATATTCAATATAATGACAGAGCAAAAGCCAAATCAAAAAGAACAAATAAAATTTAAAGTGGAAAAATTAAAAGGGTATTTTCCAAAAGGTTATAGTACAAAACAAATGGAAGATACCATTGAAAAATTACTAAAACAATATATGCAAAGGTGGAAGAATAGAGATTTAGGAAGATAAAAAAATAAGACTAGCATATAAAAATGTTAGTCATCATCTATATCATTGAAAATTGGGTCATCAAAAAATTCTTTTAAAGTAATGTCAAAACCAAAGCATATACGAATAATTGTAAGTAATTTAGGATTTTGACTTGTACCATCAACTAAACTGTTAACTGTTGATTGATTGTATTTGTCAAGTGAAAAGTGAGCCATATTATAATTGAAAAGTGAGCCACTTTTGGATAAAAAAAATTATCCATTTTCTTCCAACATATTTTGAGTTTCTTTGAGTCTATATGAATTTCCATTCATATTAACAATATATGCTTTATGAGTTAATCTATCTATCATTGCAGCTGTTAATACTGGATCTTTAAATATTTCATTCCATCTCTCAAAAGATAAATTTGTTGTAATTATTATACTTTTTCTTCCTGATCTTAATGATAAATTAGAAAAAAGTAATTCGGAGCCCTCTTTATCAAATGAAATATATCCTAATTCATCTGCAATTATTAAATCGTATTTTTCAAATTTACTATTAAAGTTTGTTAATGTTTTTTCACTTCTACATTCTTTTAACTGATTTATTAAGTGTGGAATTGAGGTAAACAAAACTCGATACCCCGCTAAACATGCTTTAATTCCTAAGCCAATAGCTATATGTGTTTTACCAGTTCCTGGGTTACCAGCTAAAATTATGTTTTGACCGTGTTCTAATAAATTCTAATGTTAAAAAGTTTTTAAGTTTTTTTCTTCCATCTTCTGGTAATGCTTCCATATCTAAATCTTCTATGTATTTTTTATAGGGAAAATTTGCTAGTCTTAATTTATTTTGTTTGGCATTTTCTTCTCTAGATTCATATTCTAACTTAAGCAAATTGTATAAATATTCCTCAAAAGAAATAGTATCAGAAATTTGTTCTTTGTAGTTTTTTCTAATAGCTGGAGTCTTTAGTATTTTACAGTAATTATTTATTTCTTTTTGATAATCTAACATTTACATCATCACCTCCTGTCTAATAAATTGTACATTAGAACATGGAACTAATGATTTATATTGTGTTAGAAGTTTTTCAGAAGCTAGAGATATTGTATCACTTGACTTATCTATATTTTTCTCAAATCTTTGTTTATTACATATTAATTTTACTTTTTCAGAAGATATATCAATTGGTGAAATTTTCTCTAATTTATCTATAGCATTTTGTACAATATTTAACCCTTTTTCTAAAATTATTTCATAAATATCTAGAAATTCTTTTGGATTTTGTGTAAAATATTTATTGTAAATGTTTTTTATTTGTGTGTCTAAATTTAGCATTGCAGTGCTATTTTCTAAGGCACCACTTTTTTTATGAAGAGTATTTAAGTAATGTTCCAACTTAATATTCCAGTCAAATAATCCAAAAGTTCTAATATGTTCAGCAATTTTTATATTATCAAAAAACACAATTATTTTATTAGCATATGCTTTTACTAAAACAATTTGTCCAACATATTTGTCCAAAACAGAATATCTATTTTGTTTATACATTATACAAGAATATTTATCCACTCTACATTCTCTAATATCTGCACAATCTAGCATAGGAAGTTTTGGGAGTAAGTATGGTAATTCTTGTTCTAATGTTTTAGAAGGTATTATATTTTTATCAGTAGTTAAAGGTTTGTTATTTAAAGTATCACAAATGGATAACAAATATTTATTAGCATCTTCTAAAGAATTAAAAGTATCTTTAAAAGCAAAGGCTTTCCTTCTCACATATTCAACACTTCTTTCAACGTGCCCCTTTTCATTACCAGAACGTATATTACAAAATCTAAAATTAAAACCATAATATGTAGAAAGAGTAAGTAATCCTTTTGTAGGTTGCTTTTCATTATGTCCAACAAATTTAGCAACTGCAACTTTCATATTATCATAAACCATTGTATTATATATTCCACCAATATGTTCAAAAAACAAAGCATGAGATTGCTCAAAAGCTATTGTATCTTGTGTTTCAAACAATACAGCAAATCTGTAATTCCCATATGCAGTTGTAAATACTGCTAACTGATATTTTTTAAATCCTTTGTTGTCTATATTTAATTTAACTTCACCCCAGTCAAACTCACAAATATTACCTAAAGAATATTCTTGTTTGATATATGCTTCATTTAAAGTATCTTTTAATGAACGCACTATATTAGAAACACTAGCATAGCTAATATCAAACCCTTTTTTAATTAAAAATTCATAAATATCAGTAGCTTTCATTTGCTGTTTAGATTTGCCACTAGCTCTTTTGTGCTTATTTTCAACTAAACACATTTTTATTAAATCAATACATTCATCTGATATTTTTCTTCTTGTTCTATTAGAAGAATCGTAAGTAGGCTCTGCAACAATATCATCAATTATTGCATTAGTATTTGTTAGAACTTTTCTATTAAGTAATTCTTGTTTTTTAAGATTATATTCATTTACATATTTTCTTATTGTATTTCTAGAAACATGTAATTCTTTAGCAATCTTTCTTTGCCCATCTCCATTTAAATACCTTATTATTATCTGTTGTTTTATATCCAAACTAACCAACCTCCATCATTTCCTTTCTCTTAAATTTCTTTAAGAGAAATTATATTATCAGGTGGATCAGTTTTCAATTATTATTTGGTTCTTTTTTAGTTTAGCATAAACATTCAAATTCTAGTTCTTGCTTAATTATCTTCATTTCAAACACCATCCTTTCTTGGATGACATTTTTGAGCAAACAAAAAAATCAACCATTTTACTGAATGAT
>CAPNAQ010000159.1 GCA_948663505.1 uncultured Clostridia bacterium
TAAATATAAGAATATTTTAATCTTTTCTATAATATAATTTATTAGTATGATTGGAGATGATTTTATGGATAAAGAATTTAATAATATTCCACCTTTTATGGACTTTTCTATGATGCAACAAATGGGTGGAAATCCTTCTGATATGAACGATTTATATCGTGATCCTATGTTTAATCCTATGGCTCAATATGAACAGGCATATTGCTATTACAGATATTTATGTATGCAAATGGATTATAAGATTAAATGTAAGGAATATGAAAAAATGTGCAACTCTAATTCAGCTAATGAAAAAACAAATAATACATCACAAAGAAGAGTAGAATAAGTTACTCTTCTCTGACAGTTTTATATAATTTGCATTCAATTTTATTTTCTAAAAACTCATTTAATAATTTTGGTTTTTTTATTAATAATTCTTTTTGTTTTTTATTTAATGTTTTTATATGAAATTCTAACTTAGATGCTAGAACTCTATTTTCTGACTGCCATGCTATTTCCATTTTTATAGCATTATGTGTTAATGTATATTTTGCTGTTCTTTGTCCTTTTTCTCTATGTTCTTTTAATCTTCTTTCTATATCTGTTGTTATTCCTGTATATAATGAATTATCTTCACATCTTAATATATATGTATAATACATGTCCTCTCTCCTACTATAATATTTCAATATATTTTTTATTAATTCTTAACTATTTTATCATAAAAACCTCTTATTTTTAATAATAAGAGGAAAATTTTTTATTCATTGTTTAATTGATTTTCTATATTAAGAAGTCTATTGTATTTTGCAACTCTATCTGTTCTACAAGGTGCACCTGTTTTTATTTGTCCAGCATTTATGGCAACTGCAATATCTGCAATTGTTGTATCTTCTGTTTCACCTGATCTATGAGATATTACTGTTTTATATCCATTTTCTTTAGCTTCTTGGATTGTATCTAATGTTTCTGTTAATGTTCCAATTTGATTTGGTTTTATTAAAATTGAATTTGCAACATTTTCCTTTATTCCTTTTTGTAATCTTTTTATATTAGTTACAAACAAGTCATCACCAACTAATTGTATTTTATTTCCTAATTTATGTGTTAATTCTTTCCATGTTTCCCAGTCCTCTTCTGCTAGACCATCTTCTATTGATATTATAGGATATTTTTCTGTTAAATTTATTATATATTCTACCATTTCTTGTTTAGTTTTAAATATATCTGTTTTCCAAAAATAATAACCTTCTTTTCCTGTTTTTTTAGCTTCATCATACATTTCTGTACTTGCTACATCTAATGCTAAACATATATCTTTTCCTGGTTCATATCCTGCTTTTTTTATTGCTTCTATAATTGCTTCTAATGCCTCTTCCTCATTTTGTAGATTAGGTGCGAATCCTCCTTCATCTCCTACCCCTACAGAGTCTCCTTTCTCTTTTAGTACCTTTTTAAGTGTATGATATACTTCAGCACCTCTTTTTAATCTTTCTGCAAAAGTAATGCTCCCAACTGGCATTATCATAAATTCTTGTATATTTATATTATTCTCTGCATGTTTTCCTCCATTTAAGATATTCATCATTGGAATTGGTAATTCTTTCGCATTTATTCCCCCTATATAATTATATAGCTCCATTCCTAATGAATTTGCTGCTGCTTTTGCAACTGCTAATGATACTCCTAGTATTGCATTTGCTCCTAAATTTGATTTATTTAATGTATCGTCTAATTGTATTAATTCTCTGTCTATTTTTCTTTGCTCATATACATTCATATCTATTAATTTTTTGGCTATTTTCTTATTTACATTTTCTACTGCCTTGGTTACTCCTTTTCCTAAATATCTATTTTTGTCATTGTCTCTTAATTCTACAGCCTCAAAGCTTCCTGTTGATGCACCTGATGGAACAAGTGCTACTCCTGAAAATCCGCCTTCTGTTACTACTTCTACTTGAATTGTTGGATTTCCCCTTGAATCTAATACTTCTAGTGCTTGTACATTTTTTATTGCTAAGAAATCTTTCATATAAAATACCACCCTTCATAAATTCTTTTGATATTTTATACATTTTTTCCTTTTTTATACATATATTAGTTATAATATTATTTTAACTTACTTTCTTATTTCTTAATTGCATTGCATATTTTATCGTTGTATCATTTATTTCTCCTGAAGAAATTCTTGCAATTTCTTCTATTGTTTCTTTTTCGTTTAATAATTTTATATTAGTATTTGTTCTATCTTCTACTACTTTTTTACTTATAAAATAATTATAATCTGCAATTGCTGCAATACTTGGTAAATGCGAAATACATAATACTTGGTGATTTTTTGATATTTCATTTAATTTCTCTGCTACTGCATTTGCTGCTTTCCCACTTATCCCTGTATCTATTTCATCAAATATTAATACTGGCATTTTGTCTGTATCTGCTAAAACTTTTTTTATTGATAACATTATTCTTGACATTTCTCCTCCTGATGCTATTTTTGATAATGGCTTTTCATCTTCTCCTAAATTTGTCCTTATATAAAATTCTACTTCATCTTTTCCATTTTCAAAAAATTCTTGTTCTTTATAATCTATATGTATATTTATTTTAGCATTTTTCATTTCTAATTTTTCTAAAACTTCATTTATATTATTACTTAATTTTTTTGCATATTCATTTCTTAATTTGCTTATTGTTTTGGCTAGAGTTGTCATCTGTTCTCTTATTTGTTTTAATTCTTTTTTTAGTTTGTTATTGTATTCATCTAAATTCTCTATGTGTTCAATTTCTTGTTGTACTTCATTTTTGTATATGATTATTTCTTTTATATTATTCCCATACTTTCTTTTTAATGAATATATTAAATCTAATCTTTCTTCTATTTCATTTCTTTCTTCTTCATCAAAATATATATCTTCTTTATGGCTTGATATATCTCTTGATATTTCTTGTAATTCATAATATATGTTTTTTAAATTACTTGATATTTTTTCATATATCTCATCTATATTTTCTATTTTTTCTAATGCTCTAATTGCTGTATTTAAGCTATCTATACTATTTTCTCCAATTGATATATCTGCTTCATTTAAACTTTTGCATATTTTTTCTGAATTCATCATTTTTTTTCTTTTTTCTTCTAGTTGTTCTTCTTCTTTTTCTTTTAAATTTACTTCTTCTATCTCTTTTACCTGGTATTTTAATAAGTCTAATTTTCTTTCTCTTTCTTTTTCATCTCCATAATTTGATTTTAATTCTTTCTTTAT
>CAPNAQ010000160.1 GCA_948663505.1 uncultured Clostridia bacterium
AATAATAAATTATTAAAATATAAACTTTTGAAAATAAGTATTGCCAAACCAAAGATTTTATGTTAAATTAAAAACATAGTTATAGACAAAAAAACACCGATTTGTGGGTACATTTCTCGTAATCTATTGCTATAACTACATTTGAAACGGAAATAAGTAACTTTTTTGCGTTAGAGTTTTCGAATACGTCCTACGCAAAGGAGCCATTATATAAACAGAATGCTAAAATATTAGCATTCTGTTTAACTTTCTCAAAAGCATTGATTACAGCGATATAGCTACAGTATTAAAGACTACAGCAATATAATTAATTGCTAAAATTTATAATACATACCTTTCAACATACTTTCATAAATGTTCAAATATGTTTCACACGACCATACAACGACTGTACGAAAACTATGAAAAATTGGTATAGCTAAACTTTAAAAACGAGTCCTACTAGTATGTTTGGACTTGTTTTTTATGTCAAAAAGTATTCACAAAAATAAATCTTTATGGTAAAATACAATAAGTAAAAAGAAATGAGGGATATTATACGATCGTATATAGAAACAAATGATACTCTACAAATAACAAGAGAGCAAGGCTTTCCTATGGAAAACAAATACTAGATTATACAATTGAAATGGTAAAGGTTCTTAATAAAAAATATTTGAGACTATATACTTTTGAAATCTGGAATAGTAAAGCACAGACATTTTACAAAAGAAATATGGATCTAGGGGAATATTATTATAATGAAAAAGAATAATTATCAACGATGATAAGTATTTTAAATTTTTAAATGAAATAAAAAATGATATAATTATTACAATCTTATGGGGCAGAGTATGGTATATAAACTAAAGTAAAATAAATGTGATAATATAAAAAAGGAGTTTAATATGAAAAATTTAGAATTTAAAAATTTTGTTGAATTTTCAGATAATGCATTTCTTGCTAATAAAAAATCAAATGCTTATTTTTTAAGATGGTTTAAACCTATATTAGAAGCTTTAAAAGAGATGGGAGGAAGTGCAACACCAGATGAGGTAAAGAGAAAAATAATAGAAAATGAAAAACTATCTGAAGAAGATATTAAGGAAGTTAGAGGAAAATCTAATGTAAATAAGTTAAAAAATGAACTTGCATTTGCTAGAAATTATTTAGTATATGAAGGACTGATTGATGGAAGCGAAAGGGGTATTTGGAAAATAACGGAAGCTGGTAGGAACATTAAGATGACACATGATGAAGCTTCCAGAGTTTTTTTAAAATGGGTTTCAAAATTAAAGGATAGAAGAGATAGTAGCTCAAGAAGTATGAATTATTGGCTAGTTGGTGCAAGTTGGGATTCATCAAGTGATCAAACACAAAGATTTATTGAAGAAGGTATTTGGCAAAATGGATATGATAATAGATATATAAATATAGTAAATAAAATGAAACCTGGAGATAAAATTGCAATAAAAACATCATATACAAAAACTAAAGAAATACCATTTGAAAATAATGGTAGGACAGTATCTGTTATGAAAATAAAATGTACAGGTACAGTAATAGAAAACCTGAATGATGGAAAGAATGTCAAAGTTGATTGGGATGAACCAGAAGAAAGAGAATGGTATATGTTTACTGGAAGAAATACAATATGGAATATAACACCTAAGGAAGACAAAGACGATTGGATGAAAGAAGAACTAATCAAGTTTGTTTTTGATGGACAGGAACAAGATTATCAAAAATTCATAAATGATCCATATTGGAATAATAGATATAACATAATTCTTAAAAATGAAAAAAGCGATGAATTTATATCATATACAAAAGAAGAGTTCCTAAAAGAAGTTTTTATGGATGATGAGCAATACGATATTATAAAAAATACACTTATAAGAAAGAAGAATATTATTTTTCAAGGAGTTCCAGGAGTCGGTAAAACTTTCTGTGCTAAAAGGTTGTTTTTTTCTATAATAGGAAAAAAAGATGATACAAAGATAAAGACAATACAATTTCATCAATCATATTGTTATGAAGATTTTATTCAAGGATTTAGACCTAATAAAGATGGAAAATTTGAACTAAAAAATGGTATATTTTATAACCTTGTTAAAGAAGCTCGTGAAGAATATGAGAGAGCTGAACGAGAAAAAAGAAAAGCATTAGAATATTGTATTGTCATTGATGAAATTAATAGAGGTAATTTATCTAAAGTTTTTGGAGAATTAATGATGCTAATTGAAGGAGATAAAAGAAAAAAAGAATGGGCCATAAAATTAACATATTCACCAGAAGAAGATTTTTATATTCCTAAAAACTTATATATTATTGGAACTATGAATACAGCAGATAGATCTCTAACTATGATAGATTATGCTTTAAGAAGAAGATTTTCTTTTATTACTTTAAATCCAGCATTTGAAAATAAAAAATTAGAAAATTATCTTATTGATGATGAAGGCATTGATTATGAATTTGCAACAAAAATAACTCAAATGTATATACAGCTAAATAGATTTATTAAAGATACATTTAAGAATAGTAATTTTACAATTGGGCATAGTTACTTTATAAATCAATTGGATAGAGATAAATTAGAGAGTTCATATAATGAAATAGTTGAATATGATATAAAACCATTGTTGGAGGAATATTTCTTTGGAGAGGAAGAGAAAATAGATGAAGCTTTGAATAAGATAAAATTATAAAGGATAAATTTATGGAAAATAATAGAAAAGTACCTATAAAAAATATCTTATATATGTTCAGTTATATTTGGGATAAAGTAGAAGAAATAGATTTAGCTTTAAAAGATAATAATGATGATTTTGACAGTCCAAACATTCTGGCAAAATTATTTATAGAAAATATAAAGGATATTTTTAAAATTGGATTATATAGAGAATACAAATCGAATATAGAAGAAATAAAAGGAATCAAAGGAAAAATCGAGTTTAAAGAATCATTAAACCAACTATCCTTTGAAAATGCTAAGGCAATATGCGAATATGATAATTTTGATGAAAATAATATAATAAATCAGATTATTAAAACTACAACATATAGATTATATAAATGTAATGATATTCAGGAGGCATATAGACGACAATTAAATAATATATTATTATATTTTAATAATGTCGATATAATTGATGTAACAGATAAATCATTTGATATACAGTTTAATAGG
>CAPNAQ010000161.1 GCA_948663505.1 uncultured Clostridia bacterium
AAATATAATAAAAATTGTATTTTTTATAAAGTTTATATAGAAATAAGATATACTATTAAAATGAACTAATTTTTGATATATAAATCTACTATTCATATTATAATATACACACATAAGCAATTTCTATAATAAAGTTTTATTATAAGAGAAAGGAGTTCAAAATGAATGAAAATGGATTTAGAAAAATGGATCATTTAGGTAGAGTAGTTGTCCCATCAGATATGAGAGAAAAATATGATTTAAAAGAACATGACAAAGTCGATTTTATTCCGCAAGAAGATGGCATATTGTTAAAAAAAGTTTATAATAAATGTGTTTTCTGTAATAGTACAAAATATTTGACTATATATCATAATAAGACTATTTGTTCTAAATGTAGAAAAGGACTGTAATTATGAGTATATTTTTTTTGCTTATATTGTCAGTACATATCTAACAAAATATAAAAATTATACAGTTTATACTAAATAATCTTTGTCAGTATCTTCAAATACTTGTTCATAGGTAATTTTAAGGACTTTACAAATGGCTTTAAGTTCAAAATCTTTGACTAAGCGATTATAGTTTTCTATGTCAAAGATGTCAGAGTGATATAGGGTTATTCCATACAAAGATAGTTTGTCACTTAATTGTCTAAGAGATAAATCACATTGTAATCTATATTTTTGTATATTTTTGCCAATGATATTAGCTTTCCCATTTAATTTTTTGCTTTTCATATATACAATATTCCCTTCATAATCTTAAATATGCGATAATATTGTATAATTTTTTTTAGCAGTCCTTGTCAGTACAAATCTAACAAATTAAAGAAGTAAAAAATAATCATTGTTAGAAAGATTAAAACTACTATTTTTATAAATCATTAGAAAATCGTAGTAAAGAGATTACTAAATAGTAAATTAGAATAAAAATTGTTAATTAGATAAGAAGATATCAAATTGTAATTGCTATTTTTGTACAGTTTATATAAAAAACTAAGATATATTTTGTAATTTGTTAAAATATTAATAATATCAATAGAATAATATTTTAATAAACAGTTATATATTTAATTTCTCATAGATACACCAAAATCTGCATATTTCTATGCAGATTTTGGTGTATCACTTATAATGTAGTGCACCATTTAATAGCGATACAAATAATTCAGAATTACATCATAAATAGGTCTTTTAACAAAATTGGAGTCGTTGTTTACCATCCAATCCAGCTCAGATGCAGAAATTAATTTCACTTCTTCTACCTCTTCTTTTTGGAATTTGACATTTTCGGCACTTGTAATTTTCGGTTCTCGCATTATGAACACGTCATAATATTGGTTTTCTATAGTGCCATCTTCAAATTTCTCCTGACACCTATACGAAAACATATACCTAAAATCCTTGGCTGCTATATCCCACCGAAAGTCTACCTTTACTTCTTCGCTCACTTCTCTCATAGAAGAAGAAAGAGAGTCTTGTCCTGTCGTTACATGACCTGCAACGCTAACGTCCCACATCCCAGGTCTTTTCTTTTTTGTTTTAGCACGTTTCTGTATTAGTAGCTTGTTTTCGGCATTAATAATAGCCACAATAATCGCTCTATGCCATTTTCCTGTCTTGTGAGCTTCTTCACGGGTAATAATTTCTCCTGTGGCAACTCCATTTTCGTCTAAAACATCAACATATTCCATTATATATCCTCCTATTTTCTAAAATTTTTTTCTTCATGTTTATGACTAGGTATGCACTTACCTAAGTCGCCTATAGATGAAAACATGAAAATTGGGATTATGTAAATATAAATGTCTTATAAATTTATTATACAACATTATAAATATTATGTCAATTTTGTAATAATTTAACTTCTAAGTAATATCTTTACTCGAACTTATTATTTTCATTTTTATATCATAAAATAAATAAATTTTCTTTGATAAGAATAAATCATCTAATTTAAGCTAATTTTTTTATATAAATAATTATTCTTCAACTAGCAATAATAATATTTTCGCTCTTTATCAATATATCCATTCAAATCTACTACATTAATAATTAGCATCAGGTAATTCTTTTCTTAATTTCGTTTCCAGTTCTGAATTACAAATAATATAAGCTCTTTTAGCAGAATTCTCTCTTATAAAATATTTGAATCTCGTAATTTTTTCAGTATCTATATAATAAAATGTATTAATAAACTTATCTTTATTATCTGTATATTCACAAAAATTATATTTTGATAAATAAACTCCCTTATAGCATTTATCTATAACTTCGTTCCACCTTATACTATGTAAATATTTTAATTTTTCTCTATTAGTCTCATTATCTTCAATTACTAATATTTGATTCTTTCCAAAAGCAAAATAGCTCAAATCTATTCTATTTATATCATTTACTAAAAGAATAATATTTTTATATTTCATTTCTTTTTGTATATCAAAAGCTATAGATTCAATATATTTATTATCATGTTCTTTAAGAATTTTATATGTTAGGTATTCAAATCCATTTATATCAAATATTCCTATAAATCTTCTAGCTGTTGTTGTAAATACCATTTTATCTTTTATTGCAAATGATGGAGTAAAATTTACTGTTTTACAATTATGATAAAAAGCAGCTATATTACTTAGTCTTAATAATCTTTCTCTATATTTTTGATTTTTATTTAATTTGTTGTATTCAAGGTTTAATAATTTTGCATATTGAATTCCTGATTTACCTAATACTAGTACCCACTTAATTTTTCTTAAAAAATTTTTATCTATTAAAGTTTTTATTCTATTTCTATAATATCTACTACTATTAAAAAAATACTTTACATCACTTACATTTAAGCACTGATACTTTGCAATAAATTTTATTAAAGAAATCTCATCTTCATTTTTCGGAAAATAACTCATAGAATCACCTCCAATACAAACTAATAATTTATCAATAAATCGTCCATTGGTAAGTATTCCATAGCATACGCCATTGAATACTTACCTCCACTTCAAAAACTATGTCATCTAAGTCATAAAACACTTGAAATATAAGCAATTCTTGTAATCTAAAATATGCCAAATTTCTTTTTGAAAAAAATCCAATTTTGCCATATATTTTGTTACTGTAAAACTTATATTTTTTTACAATTTATACTCCTATTTATTATAGATTTTTTATAATAATTTAATAAATT
>CAPNAQ010000162.1 GCA_948663505.1 uncultured Clostridia bacterium
TTTTTCTTCTTCTAGGTATTCATCTACATATATATAACTCTCTTTTTCTTTTTTTATGTATATATATTTTGCTTGTTTTAAGTATTCTATTATATCTTCTAATAAATTTTCTTCTATTATATTTGAAAACTTTTTTTTAACTTCTGATTCACTTCTTTTTTTGTATAATATATATTTTAATACTTTTGTCTTTTCTTTATCAAATTCTTCTACTGTATACACTAATCAGTTTCTTTTTCTCCTTTTTAAAATTTTTTATTCTTCATCTTCTCCATCATAGTTTTCATCTGTATCTTCCACTTCATGTATTTCTTCTCCTAAGCTTTCTTCAAATGCTTTTGCAAAATTTGCCCTTACCTTTTCTTCTACTTCTTCTAATACTTTTGGATTGTCTTTTAGATATTTTTTAACATTTTCTCTACCTTGTCCTATTCTATCTCCATTATAACTAAACCAAGAACCACTTTTTTCAATTATATCCATATTAACTGCCATATCTAGTATATTTCCTGATTTTGATATACCTTCTCCATATACAACATCAAATTCTGCTTCTCTAAATGGTGGTGCTACTTTGTTCTTTATAACTTTAACTCTAACTCTATTTCCTTTTACTTCTCCATCTTGTTTTATATTTTCAACTTTTCTTATATCTAGTCTAACTGAAGCATAGAATTTTAATGCTCTTCCTCCTGTCGTTGTTTCAGGATTTCCAAACATTACTCCTATTTTTTCTCTTAATTGATTTATAAATATTATTACTGTCTTAGTTTTATTTATTGCTCCTGCAAGTTTTCTTAGTGCTTGTGACATTAATCTTGCTTGTAGTCCCATATGAGAATCTCCCATATCTCCATCTATTTCAGCTTTTGGTACTAAGGCTGCAACTGAATCTACTACTATTACATCTAATGCTCCACTTCTAACCAAACTTTCTGTAATTTCTAGTGCTTGTTCTCCTGTGTCTGGTTGTGACACTATTAAGTTATCTATATCTACTCCTAATTTTTTTGCATATACTGGATCTAATGCATGTTCTGCATCTATAAAAGCCGCTTCTCCTCCTGTTTTTTGAGCTTCTGCAACTATATGTAATGCAAGTGTTGTTTTTCCTGATGATTCTGGTCCAAATACTTCTATAATTCTTCCTCTTGGAACTCCTCCTATTCCTAATGCCATATCTAGACTTAATGCTCCTGTTGGAATTGATTCTATTTCCATTGCTTTAAATTCACCAAGTTTCATTACTGATCCTTTCCCAAATTGTTTTTCTATTTGGCTCATTGCTGCTTCTAATGCTTTTTTCTTTTCATTATTTTCTGCCATTTATTTTTCCTCCTTATTTTTTGAACTTTTGTTTGATATCTATTTTATATCATTAAACATTTGTTTTGTCAAGACTTTTTTTATTTTTTATACCAATCATGAATATTATAAAATTGATAATACCAGTTAGCCTCTACTGTACCAACCAAATTTTTATTGTAAGCAACTGTATACTTATTATTATATAAGCTAATATATGGTACTTCATTTATATAAATTTCGCCTAACCTTCTATAATTTTGTTTTATCTTATTATCATCAACTGTATTTTTTACTTCACTAAGCAAATTATTAACTTCATCATTATAAAAATTTGCTAAATTATTTTGTCCAAAAAATGTTGATAGGTCAGGACTAATAGATAAATTTATACTACATAATATTAAATCATAATTTTTATTTTTCAAATAATTTTCATATTGAAAATCAGATGCCTTTATTAAATTTATTCTTATTCCCTGATTTTCTAGTTGTACTTTTATATTCTCTGCAACATTAACTCTTACATCATCCGTTGCTTTTACTACAAAATTTAAGGATATTCTTTGTGTTTTATAGTTAACTACTTTTTGCCAATATCTATATTTATATTCCCATCCATCATTTAAAAGAATTCTCTTTGCTTCATCTAAATTATATTCTGTATTTAAATTTTGTTCCTTATATCCCCAATTTCCATAATCAAGTGGAAAATCTGATGTATAATACTTATCAGCAAATATACTTGAAACTATATTAGATTTGTCCATTGATTTACTAATTGCCTTTCTAACATTTACTTGTGATAATATTTGACTTTGAGTATTTAATGCTATAAAGTCATGTTCTCTTCCTTTCATTTCTTTCTGAATATATCCTATAGTTCCAATATATTCTTGTAAGTTACTGTTTTGAGTACTTACAAAATCTATATTTCCTATTTTGAAAGCATTATATAATTCTCCAGCTGATGAATATATATTTATTGTTACTTTTTCTAATTTAAAATCTTTTTTATTGTCCCAGTAATACTCATTTTTTGATAGTACTAGTGCATTTTGTTGTACTTCTGTAACTTTATACATACCTGTCCCAACTGGTACTATATGTTCTGAAAATTCTTTATCACTATAGTATTTACTTGATAATATTGGAAAAGTTAAATTATATTCAAAAAATGGGACTTCCTGATCTAGGCTTATTTTTATTGTTGTTGTATCAACTATTTCTAAATCAACTATATGTTCTATATTAGATTTATAGATTGTGTCTGAATTTCTTAATTTTTCTATAGTAAATTTTACATCTTGTGCTGTAAATTTGTTTCCATCTGACCATCTAACATCATCTCTTAATTTTATTAAATATATTGTATCTGTTTGTTTTGCCCATTCTTTTGCTAGACAATTTTCTATTTTATATTCTGGTGTTATTGTTAATAATGGTTCAAATATTATTTTTGATATATCTTGTACATTTTTGTTTTTGCTTAAAATTGGATTTATACTGTCAAATGATGCTACTCCTAACTTTATTTCCTTTATTGCTTCTTCTGTTCCTTCTACTATATTAGGTTTTTCTTCATTTTCTTTCTTCTCATTACTTTTTATTTTTACTATTGCAAAAATCATTATTCCTATTGCGAATATTATGAAAATATATTTAAAAATGTTTGATTTCATAATTATTATACCTTTCAAATACAAAACTCAGTTGGAAAAAATAAATTTTTCTAACCTTTACCTCTATCTTTTGATATAATACATTATTTTTATGTTTTTTTCAATATAAAAATAAAAAATAAAGAAAAACAAAAACATTATTTTTCTCTATTTTTCCAATCTTATATAATTATTA